>CAILAF010000583.1 GCA_903832075.1 uncultured Chitinophagaceae bacterium | reverse complement strand
TGGACAGCAAGTAAAATTGAACAAGGAAAGATGCTGCACTATTTACTATCCAATCTCGGTTATAAGCAGCTTGTTTTATGCGATAATCCAAATATTTGGACTTCGCTACGATCTGATGGAGAAAGCGGGATTTTATTTTTAATGAACTTATTTACTTCAAATCAAACTGCCAATATTGAATATTATAATAAAGAAGGAAAGCTAATTAAACTTGGTAAAGAAAATATTGATGCCATGTCTGTAAAAACGTATAAAATTTACTAAAATGAAAAAAATGTTTTTTTTGCCTATAGTATCAATTTTGATAGCTATTATGGGAATCGCACAGTATAAAGAAAAAACTAACCAACAAGAATCAATTCCTTCTATTGGGGGAAAGAAAAATGAAGAGCCATTGTTCAAACCCAACGCGCCTGTTGGAATTGGTAGAGGTATTTTTCCAGGTAGGGTAGTCTGGGCATTCGATACTGCCGTTTCCAAATGGGACGGTAAAACAGGGTATTGGTGGGAAGAGGCCAACACGTCTCAAGTAGAAACAAATAAAATGTTTCATGAAATCTTGATCGGTTTATCAGGACAAAAAAATGACGCTGCTTCATGGAATAAACTGTTTGTATATTTTAATGAAACAAAAAAGAAGATCAGCAAAGGGTATAGTCCCAATGAAAAAATTGCGATTAAAATAAATCAAAATAATTCGAATAGCCACCATGATACCATTGGATTAAATGGCACACCTCAATTAATATATGCGTTACTTAAAAGTTTAATTAAAGAGGGGCATATAACTCCAAAAAATATTACCGTATTTGATGCAAGCCGTTATATACAAGATGATATCTTTTATAAATGCCATAAGGATTTCCCCGAAGTTATTTTTATGGATAATTCGGGTGGTGATGGCAGAACAAAATCAACTTATGTTGAAAATAAAATTCCCTATTCAGCGGACAATGGAAAATTAGCAACAGGCTTAGTGACTTGTGTTGTTGAAGCTGATTACTTGATCAATATGGCATTAATGAAAGGTCATATAGGACAAGGAGTGACACTTTGTGCTAAAAACTTTTATGGTACTACTAATATCAATTCTAATTTCAGAATGAATGCACATAATAATTTCAATGCTGATCCGCAAGGAAAGGATAGATATATGACGTTTGTAGATTTTTTAGGGCACAAGGATCTAGGAGAAAAAACAGTATTATTTCTGATTGATAATTTATATGGGGCAAGATCTCAGGATGGGCCGCCCTTATTGAAGGACCTTTGGAAAATGCAACCATTTAACGGCAGATGGGGGTGTAGTCTATTTGCTTCACAAGATGCTGTAGCAATTGATGCAGTGGGTATGGATTTTTTAAGTTCGGAGTGGCCAGATTTACACGATCTGAAATATGCTGATAAATATTTGTTGGAAGCGGCACTAGCTAACGACCCTCCTTCGAAAACTTTTTATGACCCGGAACGTGATGGATCCAGATTGCCGAGTTTGGGTGTCTTGGAACATTGGAATAATTCAATCGATAAGAAGTATAGCAGAAATCTTGGAAAAAATGAGGGGATTGAATTAGTATATAAACCGATTAATAATCACTAGCAAACTGAGAAATTGCCTTCTTTTATTAACGCCATGTAATTTGTAATTCAGTTGAAGTACTTGGTTCTTCAAGATGTATATGAAAATTATATTGCGTAGCTAAACTTTTAAGACTATAAAAGAATGATACATTAAAACTTGAAATTTGAGTGTTTCGTTGCGGAATAAATTGATTTGTTGAATCAGGGAAAGTGCAGGCAAATGTTATTCCTGAATTAGGTTTACATGAATCAACATAAACAATAACATTTCTTGAAGTTTTGGTTCCTCCGGTTAGAGAATCAGCTACTGTTATGTCTTTGCCAACAACACTATCAATAATAATATATGAGTCTTGATATAATACAGCATTTTGAGCAGGCTGTGACGGCTGCTGTAAAATCGGATTACAAGCAATCATTCCAGAAATTAAAATTGCAAATGTTTTTTTCATTGTAAAATACTTTTTTGATTGATAAAATCAGTAACGTTTTTTATTTTAATTATCGGAATTCAAAAATTGGGTTACAAATTTCAAAAAAGGGAAAGCCTTTAAAAGCGATATATAAGTCAACAAAATAATAAAAAGAAGTTGAAAAAATCTGTTAAAACTAAATTGATTTAGTATAAATTTTCAGCTATTAAACTGTTTTAAAGATTATTCATCTTTTTGTACTACTTGCGTTAGTGTTTATTGTCATTACTAGTATAGATCTATT
>CAILAF010000582.1 GCA_903832075.1 uncultured Chitinophagaceae bacterium | reverse complement strand
TGCTGCAACAGGACTTCGATTATCATTAACTATTTCTCGAGAAATGAAATTGAGAAAAATAAAATACGGAATTGCATCAGCATGTATTGGTGGCGGACAAGGAACAGCCATCTTGTTTGAAAACACAGAATTATGATGAAAGAAAAATTTTATCAATGGCAAATGATTGAGTTGAATAAAGAATTCAAACTCGTTGAAAATAATTTTCCAGAATTATCTGCCGGTGAAGTTTTGGTAAAAGTTGCAGGCTGTGGTGTATGCCATACCGATATTAGTTTTTGGCATCATGGTGTTCAAACAAAACATACATTACCACTTACGCTTGGTCATGAAATAAGTGGAACAGTTGTTAATGGCGATAAAGAATGGATCGGAAAAAATGTTATTATTCCTGCCGTGCTTCCATGCGGCGAATGTGAGTTATGTAAAAAAGGACGAAGTAATATTTGCCGAAATCAATTAATGCCCGGTAATGATTTTGATGGAGGATTTGCATCGCATATAAAAGTTCCATCTAAATTTTTATGTTATGTTCCGGATAATATTTTAAAAGATCATCCATTAGAAGAATTGGCTGTTATTGCAGATGCTATTTCAACGCCGTATCAAGTTGTAAAAAAATCAGAATTAGAAGTTGGTGATTTAGCAATTGTAATTGGCGTTGGTGGTGTTGGAATTTATGGTGCGCTTATTGCAAAAATATTCGGCGCAAAAGTTATTGCATTGGATATTAATGATGAAAAATTAGCTATTGCAAAATCGAACGGTATTGATGCAACACTTAACATTAAAAATCTCGATACAAAAAATATAAAAGAAGAAATAAAAAAATTGGCAAAAGAAATTGCTGCTCCAAAAATTGGTTGGAAAATTTTTGAATTCAGCGGAACAAAAGCAGGACAAGATTTGGCATTCAATCTTATCACATTTACCTCAACACTTTCTATTGTTGGATTTACCATGGATAAAGTTGAAGTTAGATTAAGTAACCTGATGGCATTCGATGCAAAACTAATTGGCACTTGGGGATGCCGTGCTGAATTATATCCCGAAGTATTGGATTTAGCAGGAAGTGGTAAATTAAAAATTGCACAGTTTGTTCAAACATTTCCAATGTCGCAGATTAATGAAATTTTTAAAAATACATTAGAACACAAATACACAAAACGATCAGTATTAGTTCCCGATTTTAATTAAAATAAAAATATTATGGCAGAATTAAAAGATCACAACATTATTAAAGCAGCGTATAAAGAAATTCTTTTTGAAAAACGTCCTTGTTTAAATTATGATGGAACGATCATTGAAAATTTATTCAATGCATGGATCATTCTCAATAATCCTAAACAATATAATTCATACACAACAGGTGCAGTAAAAGAAATTATTCTTGCATTTGGCGAAGCATCAAATGATAGAAGTGTGGTAGCTGTTGTATTTACTGCTGTTGGTGATAAAGCTTTTTGTACCGGTGGTAACACAAAAGAATATGCAGAATATTATGCAGGTAATCCGCAGGAGTATTCACAATACATGCGGTTGTTCAATGATATGGTGAGTGCAATATTAAAATGTGAGAAGCCCGTTATCTGCAGAGTTAACGGAATGAGAATTGGCGGCGGACAAGAAATTGGTATGGCTTGCGATTATAGTATTGCAAGTGATATGGCAAAATTTGGTCAGGCGGGACCCAAACACGGAAGTGCACCTATTGGCGGAGCTACTGATTTTTTGCCATTGTATGTTGGTATTGAAAGAGCCATGATGTCGCTAACACTTTGCGAACCATGGACTGCACATCAGGCATATTATTTTGGAATGATCACTGACATTGTTCCTGTTTTAAAAGTGAATGAAAAATTTATTGCTAACCCGATGGTGCATACAGAAAAAATGGTTGATGATTATGGAAGGATTGTTTTTGGCACAATGAAAAAAGGAGATGATCTAAAAAAAGCAAAAGAAATAATTGCTTCTGCAGAAACTGATTTTACAATGCTTGATGCAACTGTAAATAATCTCATTGCAAAATTGTTGCACACATTTCCAAATTGCATGAGTAAAACAATTAGTGAGGTTCGAAAATTTAAATTAGAACATTGGGATAAAAATAAAGAAGGTAGTCGCGAATGGCTTGCATTAAATATGATGACTGAAGCAAAAGCCGGATTCAAAGCTTTCAATGACGGGCCGAAAGAAAATCGTGAAGTAGATTTTATTAAGCTTCGTCAATTGTTGGCAGAAGGACAAGAATGGAATGAAGAGATGGAAAAAAAGATATCTCCAAATTTCAAAGCGTAACAATAAATATTTATAAATAAATTTTTAAAAATGGCAAAGGTAAAAGGAGAAATTGTTGTAGATAAAGAACGATGCAAAGGTTGCAAAATTTGTATTGAGGCTTGTAAAGAGAATGTGATCATCATGTCAAAAAATTTGAATAGTAAAGGATATCATTTTGCGCAAAGTAAGTCTGATGAATGCACCGGTTGCGTTAATTGTGCATTGGTTTGTCCGGATGGCGCCATAAGTGTTTATCGAGTTAGATTAAATTAATTATTAAAAATGTCAACAATGAAAGATATAAGGTTGATGAAAGGCAATGAAGCTTTTGCAGAAGGAATTATTCGAGCAGGATGTGATGGATATTTTGGATATCCCATCACACCACAATCAGAAGTATTGGAATATTTATCTGCACAAAAAACAAAAGAAAGAACAGGGATGATCGTATTGCAAGCAGAAAGTGAAATTGCAAGTATTCATATGGTTTATGGTGGGGCTGCATGCGGAAAAAGAGTTGTGACTTCATCTTCAAGTCCCGGTATAAGTTTAATGCAGGAAGGAATTTCTTTCATGGCCGGAACAGAGCTTCCATGTTTATTACTAAATGTTGTTCGTGGCGGGCCCGGATTAGGAACTATTCAACCATCACAATCAGATTATTTTCAAGCAGTAAAAGGTGGTGGTCATGGTGATTATAAAATGATTGTATTAGCACCGGCATCTGTTCAGGAAATGTATGATTTTGCAAAACTTGGATTTGATTTGGCTTTTAAATATCGTATTCAAGTCATGATTTTATCTGATGGTGCAATCGGACAAATGATGGAAAAAGTAGAATTGGATGAACAGATACCAAGATTAACTGACGAAGAAATTATTAAAAAATATCCATGGACAACAACAGGAAAGACTTCTGATAGAGAAAGAAATATTATTACATCTCTTGATCTTAATCCTGTACGACAAGAAATAATGAATAGAAAATTTCAGGAAAAATTTAAACGAGTTGAAGAGAACGAAGTTCGTTTTGAAAGTATTAATTGTGAGGATGCAGAATATTTATTTGTTGCTTATGGTTCGAGTGCAAGAGTTTGCGAAAAGGCAATGCAATTAGGAAGGGCAAAAGGAATTAAGATTGGTTTACTGCGACCAATAACTCTTTTTCCATTTCCTTATGATGAAGTTGCAAGATTGTCGAAACAAGTTGAAGGAATATTAACAGTTGAAATGAGTGCAGGGCAAATGGTTGAAGATGTTCGCTTGGGTGCAAATGGTGCTGTGCATGTTGAACATTATGGAAGACTTGGAGGAATAATACCTGCACCTGGCGAAGTATTAAATGTTTTAGAAGAAAATTTTATTAAATCAAAAATTTATGCTTGACACGTTAACTATATCAAGAGAAGAAATCTGTCAACCGGAAAATTTAGTTTATAGCAGAACGCATTTGATGACAGATGCGCCACTTTCATATTGCCCCGGATGCGGTCATGGAACCATTCATCGATTGATCATGGAAGTAATTGAAGAAATGAATTTGCAAGCAGATACCATTGGTGTTGCGCCGGTTGGTTGTTCTGTTCTTTCTTATGAATTTTTGGATATTGATATGCAACAAGCTGCACATGGAAGAGCACCTGCTGTTGCAACCGGAATAAAAAGATTGATGCCAAACAAATTTGTATTTACGTATCAAGGTGATGGAGATCTTGCTGCCATTGGAACCAGCGAAACAATTCATGCATGTAACAGAGGAGAAAATATTACCATATTTTTTGTGAATAATGGAATTTATGGAATGACCGGAGGGCAAATGGCACCAACAACTTTACCACAAATGAAGACAGCTACTTCTCCTTTTGGTAGAGATACTGAAACAATGGGATATCCATTAAAAATTACTGAACTTATTGCCATGCTTCCGGGAACATATTTTGTTACTCGCCAATCAGTGCATACTGCAGCAAATGTTCGCAAAACAAAAAAAGCAATTCAAAAAGCTATCGAATATCAAAAATTAAACAAAGGATTATCGTTTGTTGAAATTGTTTCTAATTGTAATTCAGGATGGAAGATGACACCGGTAGAATCAAATAAGTGGATGGAAGAAAATATGTTTCCATATTATCCGCTTGGTGATATTAAAGTTCCTAAATAAAAAATATAAAAATGACAGAAGAAATAATCATAGCAGGATTTGGCGGACAAGGAATTTTATCAATGGGAAAAATTCTTGCGTATGCTGGTATGATGCAAAGCAAAGAAGTAAGTTGGTTTCCATCTTATGGTCCTGAAATGCGCGGCGGCACTGCAAATGTTACAGTAATAATTAGTGATGAAAGAATAAGTTCTCCTATTCTTAATCAGTTTGATACAGCTATTATTTTGAATCAGCAATCGATGGATAAATTTGAAAGCTCGGTAAAAAAAGGTGGATTATTAATTTATGATCCAAACGGAATTACGCGTCATCCGGTAAGAACCGATATTGATATTTATACGGTTGATGCTGCGCATGAATCTTCAAGAATGAAATCTTCAAAAGTATTTAACATGAT
>CAILAF010000581.1 GCA_903832075.1 uncultured Chitinophagaceae bacterium | reverse complement strand
AGTTTAATTCCATCTACTCCGTGCTGGCTATATTCAAGCAAACCAAGAAGAAGTGGTTTAAACGCTTCGGCTTTAATGTCATGAAAAATATTTCGTAGCAACTCCTTTATTTCTTTGTCTCTTGATATGTCGTTAGAAATACTTTCGTTTACAATTTCATTATTAATCCATTTATACCAAGGCACAAAACGCACAATATCTTTTATAAATTCTTCGTGACTGTTAAATCTATCACTTACAAAATCTTTGAATAGTTGATAAACCTCTTTCGTATTACTATCTACTTTATCATCACTAACCACTTTAATTGTGCTAACAGTTTTATACTGTAAGTAATCACGATAAAATTTGGAAATACTGCCTTCAAGTTGTGCTTCAATTTTTGGTTGCCATATCGTCTCGTATAAGTGAGATTGTTTTTTACTGTCAAGCGACAGAAGAATAAAGTTTCTTACCAAGTCCGCCAATGTTAACGGCTTTCCAAGTGAGTTAAGTGTTTCAAAAATAATTTGTGGGTCTTCTCCTTTATGTGGTCTTTCATCCAAAAATATTACTGCGACATTCATTCTTTGGATTGCCGTAATGTAATGACTTGAATTTATGTCGGGGTTTGTCCTTTTAGAATCAGTAATAAGTTTTGTAAAAATCTGATGTGCAGTTTTAATTATGCCTGGATTTGCTTCATGTCTATTTACTAATGCCTTGTAAGCATCCCAATCTTTTGTTACCTGTTTGAGTTTTATTTTGTCTTCAAAATCTGAATCGTCATTTGTCAAATAGCGGTTCGTTATTTTGGTTTTAAAATTTTCATCTGTTTCAATGTCACGCAAAGCGATTAGAAATATTAATGTGGTTGTAAGTCGTTGTTGCCCATCTACGACAACGGATTTATGAGCAAAGCCATGTTGCTCCTCGCGAAGCACAAGTGTTCCAAAAAAGTGCTCTAATTTGTCGTGTTCTTTTGTATTTAGTTCTGATTTTATAATACGAATTACATCACTAAAATATCTTTCTATCTCGGGCTTTCCCCAAGCATAAGCCCTTTGAAAAGGTGGAATAAAAAACGCAGTCGCATTTTTTGTTAGAACTGTGTTTATTGAATGGCTTTCTGGTCTCATGTTTTTCTATTGTTAATTTTATCTGTTCGTTTTTTGCAGTCACTTCAAAGTTAGCACTGTCGTCATAGGGTTGCAGCTAACTCATACATTTACGCAAGTCAGTTGCGTCAATCCACCTAAAATTAGTATGCTTTACGCAATAAATAAAAAATTATTGTTACGCGTTATTTTTTAAATCCAATTCTGTTTCTTGCCTTCGCATTTACTTTTTCAATTTTGCTATTTGCTTGTTATTGACGAGTGATCTCATTTGAGTGATGGCTATTTTATTTAATTGTTGCAGGCGTACACTTTGTTGCAAACCATTATGAATTAAAACGGCATTGATGCTTTCCAAATTAGAGAGTACCACCAATTGCTCTATACTTGCAGCATCGCGAATATTACCTTCTGCTTTCGGATTTATATCTCTCCATTCTTTCGCAGTGATGCCAAATAATGCCATATTCAACATGTCGGCTTCGGTGGCATACATGAAATTAATTTGTTGTTTAGAGAGCTCTACAGGGATGAGTTTCTCTTTTATGGCATCGGTATGAATGTGATAATTTACTTTGGCTAAAGTGCGTTGCAGGTTCCAGTCTAATTTAAGACGGTTATTTTCATCTTCTTTGAGACGTTGAAATTCTTTGATGAGAAATAATTTAAAAACAGGACTGATGGCAGAACCAAATTCAAATGCAATATCCTTATGAGCATAAGTTCCACCATAGCGTCCGGAATTTACATACAAGCCAATAGCATTTGTTTTTTCTACCCATTGACCAGGGCTTAATACAAATGATGGTAACCCTGCCTGCATTTTAAAGTGGTCGAATTCGACCACTTTAAAATTAGGGTTATACATTTCCTCCCAAGTTCCTAAAAATTCAAGGGTAGTTCGGGTTCTAATCCAGTTCTTAATAATATCAGCAGCACGGGCATCTCCCTCTTTGGCTTTTGCCATATCGGTTATGCAGATAAAATCATTACCTTTTTCGGTAATTATTGAAACAGGAATATTTTGAACCTGTATTATTTTTTTCTTTATACTCATTGTGTCTGTATTTTTTTGGTATTTATGATTTTATTCGAAACACTAATTCCTTTCGCAACAGTTTGTAATCTTAAAACGTCCTTTTTTTAGATTGTATAACGGTTTGTGACCAAATGGTCTTAGTTTCTCAATTAATCTAAAACATAAACGACTCGATGTTTAACACCAAGCCGTTCATCTCACCTTTTTAGAGTCCTGTTTTCCCTTCGGAGAACCAAATTTTCCCAAAGTCAGAGAAAATTGCCCTGACTCAGGGAAATTTAGATTCTTTTAGAGTCCTGTTTTCCCTTCGGAGAACCAAATTTTCCCAAAGTCAGAGAAAATTGCCCTGACTTAGGGAAAGTTAGACTCTATTTAGAGTAATTTGATTTGTTGCAAGAGATTCATTCAGCAATAAATTATGGATTTGCAGGTGTTGCAGGTGCAGGGCTTGCAGCACTGCGACCCGGATAACGTTTACTTAAATCATCATAAATGGTTTTAGCGTTTGGTACATTTCCTTTCTGTGCCTGCTTAATATTATTGTAATACAATAATGCAGCAGTATAAGCTTCACTGCCGCTAAGCATAACGGTATCATCCAAATTATCTGCAATTTGCTGCACCTGATGTAATAATGGATGCAGGGTGTTTACTGCATCAACATCAACCTGCATATCTGCAACCGATAAAAAAGCGGGTACAAATTCGGGATTGGTTTTAGTGTACTCCAAACTTTTGGTTACAAAGGCAACAGATTTGTCGCTCATCTTCAGCAAACTTTTTCTGTCATCTGCACTAAGTGTAATTACATAAGGTGCAAGTGCAGTTTGCAGATCGGCAATGAGTTTTGTAATGGCTTGCAAAGCAGCAGCAGGAATTTGAATGGCAACTTGATTTTGTTGAGACATGGTATTTATATTTTTTTATTGATTGGATAATATTATCCACCAACAAAAATATTTGTCAATTCAATTCAAAAAAATGGGAAAATTACCTGTTTTTTATTCCAGAATTTTTTTGTAAAGCGAAAGGAAATTGGAAGAAGATCATAACAAAAAAAGGCAATAAAAAACCACTCACAAAAGGAGTGGTGTAAAGTCGTCCCACCGAGAATCGAACTTGGATCAAGCGTTTAGGAAACGCTCGTTTTATCCATTAAACTATGGGACGAATAAATTTGAGAGAAAAAAATTATCACACAAAAATAGCAGAAACATAATTAGTTTTCAATTCAAAAAAACTGCGTAGTTTTTCTTTACCCTTATCTTTGCTGCCCTTATAAGTGATGTATGAAATTTTATAATTTATTAATTAAGTATCGTTTTTGGTTAGGCATTCTGGCAATTGTATTGGCCATTGCAGTAAATATTAATTCGGGATTCTGGCCTTCATTTGTTTTATATTTTGTTGGCGTGATTGCATTGTTCAGTCATTTTTTTATTGGTCCCATGCGATTGATTCAGGAACCCATGGAAAGAGGAGAAGTAGAAGAAGTAGAAAAAATATTAGCCACTATTTGGTTTCCTAATTTATTATATAAACCTGTTCGATCAACTTACTATACCATCAAAGGAAATTTGGCAATGATGAAGCAAGACTTTGACAGTGCCGAAAAACATTTAAAGAAAAGTTCATCATTAGGTGCACCAATGCCCGAAGCCGAAGGTGCCAATAAATTGCAATTAGGTATGATGGCCATGCAAAAAGGAAATTTAAAAGAAGCCGAAGGTTATGTGCGTGCCGCTATACGATTAGGAATTTCGGATAAGGAAAGTGAAGCAGTTGCTTATTTAAGCATGTGCCAGATATTTATGAATAAAAGAGAGTTCCGTGCAGCCAAAGATTATTTTCGCAGAGCAAAAGCATTGAAGCCAAAAACAAAACAGGTAATTGATCAGATAAAAGAAATAGAAAAATATATTTCCCGAATTCCCGGATAAATTTTTATTGTTTAGATAAAACTTCTTCTATAATTACAGTATAATATTGATGTTCCAATTGATGAATTTTTTTTGCTAAAGTTTCTGGAGTATCATCATTTGTTATTTTACATTTTGATTGAAAGATGATATTGCCATGATCATATTTTTCATCAACATAATGAATGGTGATGCCACTTTCTTTTTCATGATTATTAATAACTGCTTCGTGAACAAAATGTCCGTACATGCCTTTGCCACCGTAGTTTGGTAATAATGCCGGATGAATATTTATAATTTTATTTTGATAAGCATTAATTAATGCAGTTGGAATTTTCCATAAAAAACCGGCCAATACAATAAAGTTTATTTCTGCTTTTTTAAATTCATTCACGTAAGCATCTTCTCTAAAAAATTTTTCTTTATCAATAATAATAAATGGAATATTATTTTGCCTGGCAATATTTATAACGCCTGCATCTTTTTTATTTGTAACAATAAGATCAACTTGAATTGAATGATTATTTTTAAAATGTTGAATAATCTTTTCTGTATTGGTTCCTGTTCCAGAAGCAAAGACCGCAATCTTTTTCTTTAATGAATGAATAGGCATGATGAAAAATAAATGATAACTTGATTTTAATTCAAAAGTGGAATAAAAATTTTACAGTTGACTTAATAAACAAAAAACATGACGAATATCATATTTTTTGATTGCACAAACACCATACAAATAAAAAAAAATAATAAATAGTTCTCTGAAACGCAAGCTGGGCTTGAATAAAAAAAAATTTTAAACATTGAGTTTTTGTCAGTGCCATGTCATATTTTTGCAAGCGTTGAAGGTTTTTTTAATATAAAGAACAATAGATTGTGAATATGATTTATCACAAAAGAATAGCCAAAACAAGTATCCTCAGTATCATCCTTTTTCTGAGTTTCATTACGGTAAATAAAATAAATGCACAAGATGGCAAAGCTTTGTTCTCTGCCAATTGCGCTGCATGTCATAAGATTGATCAACAGTTGACCGGCCCTGCTTTGTTGGGCGTGGAAGATCGTTGGGGAGGCGACAGAAAAAAATTACATGCATGGATTAAAAACAGCGGGGCGTTTTTAAAAACCGGAGATACTTATGCTAATGAGTTATATACTAAGTTCAATAAAATTAGCATGAACTCTTTTGATGGTGTGTTGGATGATAAACAAGTTGATGCAATTTTAGACTATATCAAAGCATGGAAACCTCCTGTTGCAGTAGTTCCTGCCGGTGGCAATCCGGCTCCTGAAGGGGATAGTTCTTTATTATTTGGAATTCTAACTTTAATATTAGCATTGATTGCATTTGTATTAATGCAAGTGAATAGTAATTTGAAAAGATTGTCGGATGAAAGAGAAGGTGTTACTGCTTTAGAACCGGTTCCATTCTGGAAGAACAAAACTTATATTGCTTTTATAACAATAATATTATTTCTTGTTGGCGGATATTATACAACCAAAGGTGCTATTGGATTAGGCCGTCATAAAGATTATCAGCCTGTTCAACCTATTTATTATTCTCATAAAGTACATGCCGGTATCAATCAAATCAATTGTCAGTATTGCCATATTGGAGTATACCAAGGAAAACAGGCAACAATTCCTTCGGTTAATGTTTGTATGAATTGCCATATGGCCATCAATGAATATAAGGGAGAAAAAATTTATACTGAAGAAGGTGTAGAAGTAAACGGGACAGAACAAATCAAAAAATTATACGAATACGCATCATTTACACCCGGTCAACCTTGGGATGCAACTCAAGCAAAACCAATAGAGTGGACAAGGATTCATAATTTACCAGACCATGTTTATTTCAATCACTCACAACATGTGGTTGCAGGTAAGCAACAATGTCAAACTTGTCATGGTGAGATTACTAAAATGGATGAAGTAAAACAATTTACAGATTTGAGTATGGGTTGGTGTATCAATTGCCATCGTACTACTCAAGTGAATTTTAAGGACAATGGTTTCTATAGTATCTATGAACAATATCATGCGGATTTAAAGAATGGAAAAATAGATAGCGCAAAAGGAATTACTGTTGAAAACATTGGTGGAACGGAATGTCAAAAATGTCATTATTAATTTAATTGAATATTGTCAATTCTCATTTGACAATTAACTATCATAATATATGAGCGATAAAAAGTATTGGCAAAGTTTTGGAGAACTAAATAATTCAGAAGCATATCAGCAAGCTTCGAAAGATGAGTTTCGTGAGGATCTTCCATTTGAAGCTGATGATAAAGGATTTTTGGCTGCAAAAACACCAAGAAGAGATTTTTTAAAATATTTAGGATTCAGTACTGCAGCTGCAGCATTAGCAGCAAGTTGCGAAACACCTATTCGCAAAGCAATTCCATTTGCTAATAAACCAGAAGATATTGTTCCGGGTATTGCTAATTGGTATGCAACTACATATGTGCAAGATGGAGATGTGGTAAGTGTTTTAGCAAAAGTGCGTGATGGTCGTCCAATTAAGATTGAAGGAAATGATCTAAGTCCGATTACAAAAGGTGGTACATCTGCAAGAGTACAAGCTTCTGTTTTAGATTTATATGATACCAATCGTTTACGTTTTCCAACTATTGGTGTTGGTGATGATGCAAAAGAAGTAACTTTTGAAGCTATTGATAAAGCAATTAGTGATGAATTAGCAGGTGCTCCGGTGGTAATATTAACAAGCAGTATTGTTTCTCCTTCAACAAAAGAAGTCATTGCTCAATTTATTGCAAAACATGCCGGAAGTAGTCATGTTGTGTATGATGCTGTTTCTTACAGTGGGATGTTATTAGCTAATCAAGCTTCTTATGGAAAAAAATTAATTCCTTCTTATCGTTTTGATAAAGCAAAAGCTATTGTTAGTTTAGGTGCAGATTTTCTAGGTACATGGTTAAGTCCTGTTGAATTTTCAAAACAATATGCAACAGGTAAAAAAATTGATGAGAAAAAACCTGCCATGAGCAAACACATTCATTTTGAAAGTGTGTTAAGTTTAACAGGTTCTAATGCAGATGAAAAATATTTACACAAACCTTCAGAAACAGGTGCTGTTGCTGTTGCTTTATTGAATGCTATCAATGGACAAACTATAACCGGCATAAATGATAAATTAAAAACGGCTATTGAAAAAACAGCAAAAGAATTATCAGCACATAAAGGAGAAGCATTGGTTGTAAGTGGCAGTAATGATGTGAATGTGCAAATTGTTGTTAATGCTATAAATGAAGCATTACAAGCAAATGGAAAAACTATTGATTGGACTGCACCTTACACCAACTATCAAGGCGTTGATGCTGAATTTGGAAAGTTGGTGGATGATATGAATGCAGGGAAAGTTGGTGCATTATTAATAAGCGGTGCAAATCCGGCATATACTTGGTATGATGCTGATAATTTCAAAAAAGGATTAGCAAAAGTTAAAACAGTCGTTTCTTTCAGTTCAAAAAATGACGAAACTGCACAGTTATCAAAATATGTAATTCCTGATCATCATTATTTAGAAAGTTGGGGCGATACCGAAGTGAAATCAGGATATTTTTCATTCATTCAACCTACCATAAATCCATTATTTAAAACACGTCAATGGCAGGATAGTTTATTGAAATGGAATGATAATACAATTGATTATTCCACTTTTATTAAAAATTATTGGGTTGCCAAATTTGGAACTGAAAGCAATTGGAATATTACTTTGCAATCAGGGGTTGCTGTTCCTAAAGATATGACAACAATTTCTTCAACAACGTATAACAATACTGCATTAGCTGCTGCAATTGCTGCTATTGGGTCTGCTAAAAAAGGCGGAAAGATTGAATTGCAATTATATCAAAAAGTGTCAATAGGTGCAGGTCAACAAGCAAGCAATCCTTGGTTACAAGAATTGCCGGATCCAATTACAAGAGCTACTTGGGATAATTATGTTATTGTTTCTCCCGCTTTGGCAAAAACGTTATTGGATATTGATTTAACTAATAATGGACAAGCAGATTCTTATGAAGTAAATCCTCCAAAAAAAGTTGTGAAGGTTACTATTAATGGAAAATCTGTTTTATTGCCGGCATTAATTATTCCTGGAACACAGTCCGATACTATTGGTATTGCAGTAGGTTATGGAAGAACAGAAAAATTAGGGAAAGCCGTTGAAGGTGTTGGGCAAAATGTTTTTCCATTTGCGAGTTTAAATAATGGCACAATAAGTTTTGCAAATGCAGATGTTGCAATTGAAAAAACTAATGATACTTATAAAATTGCAGTTACTCAAACACATGGAGGATATGATACTAAGCAAGGTAAGCGTACCGAAGTGATGAAAGAATTAACGCTTGTTGATTTTAAAGATGAGCCGAATGAAATTTTAGATGACAGAGAAAAAGAATTAGCTCCTTATGGTGGCATTGAAAACTATGCTGCTGATGGTACTATTTACAGAGGTGATATGGGAAACAGGCCAGGTATTAAGTGGGGAATGAGTGTTGATTTAAACACTTGTACCGGTTGCGCGGCTTGCGTTGTTGCTTGTCATGCTGAAAACAATGTTCCAGTTGTAGGCAAACCAGAAGTATTGCGTTTTCATGATATGCATTGGTTACGCATTGATCGTTATTATTCCGGTGATATAGAAAACCCTAAAGTTGTTTTCCAACCATTGATGTGTCAGCATTGTGATAATGCGCCTTGCGAAAACGTTTGTCCGGTTGCTGCAACCAATCATAGTAGCGAAGGATTAAATCAAATGACTTATAACCGTTGTATTGGTACTAGATATTGTGCCAACAACTGTCCTTATAAAGTTCGTCGTTTTAACTGGGCAGATTATACAGGAGCGGATAGTTTCCCCGATAATCAAAAAGGAATTATCAGTGATGTAACATTAATGATGAATGATGAGTTAACAAGAATGGTTTTGAATCCGGATGTTACTGTTCGTGCTCGTGGTGTAATTGAAAAATGTTCTTTCTGCGTTCAACGTTTGCAGGAAGGAAAACTAAAAGCAAAGAAAGAAAGTCGTCCATTAAAGAGTGGAGAAAATAATGAATGGGATGTGAAAACAGCTTGTCAGCAAGCTTGTCCAACAGATGCCATTGTTTTTGGAAATGCAAACGATAAACACAGTGCGATTACTATTGCAAGAATTGAAAACAAGCAACGTACATTTTATTCATTAGAACAACTGCATGTATTGCCGAATGTAAATTATTTGGCAAAAGTGCGAAACCTTGATACACAGGAAAAAGATGAATGGTTAGAGATTAATAAAGAGGATAAAAAAATTGAACCGGCTGAAACAAAATAGGATTGGTGATTTATTGATGGTGTTGAAATGTGCGACGCAGTAAAGGTTTAATAAAGAACAGGAAGTAGATTAACTTAAATACAATATTTCGATCGGATAAAACCGGTTTTAAATAAGCAAAGCAGATGCATTTAAAGTACGAATCACAGCTAAGAGAACCGTTGGTATATGGTAATAAAAATTACCATGATGTAACGGAAGATATTGTTCGCCCAATTGAAGCGAAGCCAAGTAAGCTTTGGTATATTGGTTTTTATATTGCAGTGGGATTATTATTATTTGGTTTTTATAGTGTTTACCGCGATGTAACCTATGGTATTGGTCAGTGGAATTTAAATAAAACAATTGGTTGGGGTTGGGATATTACCAACTTCGTTTGGTGGGTAGGGATAGGTCATGCAGGTACTTTAATCTCCGCTATCTTATTATTATTCCGTCAAGGTTGGAGAACAGGGGTGAATCGTGCAGCAGAAGCAATGACGATCTTTGCTGTAATGTGTGCCGGACAATTTCCTATCTGGCACATGGGTAGAGTTTGGATGGCGTTTTTTGTAATGCCATATGCTAATACTCGTGGACCATTATGGGTAAACTTTAATT
>CAILAF010000580.1 GCA_903832075.1 uncultured Chitinophagaceae bacterium | reverse complement strand
GAACAAAATTTATATAAAGTTCAGTATCGTGTTTTATTAAGTCGTTATCGCGGAAGAACAACTTGTTCTGAATGTAATGGATATCGTTTACGCAAAGAAGCACTATATATTAAAGTAAATGATAAACATATTGGTGAGTTATGTGAATGGCAGGTAAAAGATTTAAAAGTTTGGTTTGATAATTTAAAATTGAATGTACATGATGAACAAGTTGCTAAAAGAATTTTAATTGAAGTGCATCAACGTTTGCAAACATTGATTGATGTTGGATTGGGTTATCTTACTTTAAATCGTTTGGCAAATTCATTAAGCGGTGGAGAAAGCCAACGCATACAACTTACGCGCAGCTTGGGTTCTAACTTAACTAATTCATTATACATTTTAGATGAACCTTCCATTGGTTTACATTCGAGAGATACGAAAAGATTAATTGCAGTTTTAAAAAATCTTCGTGATCTCGGTAATACTGTTGTTGTTGTGGAACATGATGAAATGATGATGCGAGAAGCAGATTATATTATAGATATGGGACCATTGGCTTCGCATTTAGGCGGTGAAGTAATTGCAGAAGGTGATTATGATGAAATTATTTCTAATCCAAAAAGCTTAACCGGAAAATATTTAAAGGGCATATTAAGTATTGATGCACCAAAAAATATTCGCAAGTGGAACAGAAGTATTACAATTGAAGGTGCACAGCAGAATAATTTAAAAAATATTAATGTCCAATTCCCGATGAATGTATTATGTGTGGTAAGCGGAGTAAGTGGAAGTGGTAAAACAACTTTGGTAAAACAAATTTTATATCCTGCATTAAAGAAAATAAAAGGTGAGTTTGCAGATAAAGTTGGTCATCATAAAAATATTACCGGTGATGTTGAATATATTTCTCAAATTGAATTGATTGATCAAAACCCGATTGGTAAATCATCTCGCAGCAATCCTATCACCTACATTAAAGCATATGATGAGATAAGAGATTTGTTTTCTAAACAACCACTTTCAAAAATTCGCGGCTTTCAACCAAAACATTTTTCTTTTAATGTGGATGGTGGAAGATGTGATACTTGTAAAGGTGAAGGTGAACAAATTATTGAAATGCAATTTTTGGCTGATGTGCATTTAACTTGTGAAGTGTGCGGTGGTAAACGTTTTAAAGAAGAAGTATTGGAAGTTCAATATAAAAATAAATCTGTGCATGATGTTTTGGAAATGAGTGTTGATGAAGCCATAGATTTTTTTATTGATGAAAAAAATATTGTAAAAGCTATTCAACCATTGCAGGATGTTGGATTAGGTTATATAAAACTCGGACAATCATCCGATACATTATCCGGCGGTGAAGCACAACGTGTAAAGCTGGCAAGTTTTCTTGGTAAAGGAAAAGGTCATGGTCATGTGTTGTTTATTTTTGATGAACCTACAACAGGATTACATTTTCATGATATCAAAAAATTATTGTCTTCTTTCAATGCATTGATCGAACAAGGTCATTCTTTAATTGTTATTGAACACAATACCGATGTAATTAAAAGTGCCGATTGGGTTATTGATTTAGGTCCTGAAGCTGGAGATGCCGGCGGTTATTTAGTGTTTGCAGGCATTCCAAACGATTTAAAAAAAATAAAAGAAAGTTATACCGGAAAATTTTTATAGTTTGTTTCTTGAAAATTTAATTACTACTTTCATGTATGAGTTTTTTTAAGAAGACAAAAATATTAAATGAGGAAGATATGCAACCAAATGCAACAGAGAATCATGCAATGCATTATTCAAGCTATATAAGTTATGGTTGTCGTTATACCGGCAATTTAGAAGGCGATTCGAATGTTAAGATTGATGGAGAAATAATTGGTGATATTATTTTGAAAGGAAATCTTAAGATCGGTGATAAAGGAAAAGTAGTGGGCAATATTTCTATTACATCGGGTGAGGTTTTTGGTTGTGTAGATGGACATATAAAATGTGATGAAACATTAGTATTAAGAAAAGGATCCATTGTAAAAGGAAATATAACTTCCGGAAATATTTTAGTAGAGAGCGACACTGTATTGGAAGGTATTGTTAAAGTTCATGTATCTGATGGTCTGAAAAAACAAGATGATCTTCTGCAATAATTTGTTTTAAAAATTTCTTCTTTATATTTTTTTCTCAAACAAAAACCAACCATCATAAGGTAAGGCATTGGAGATATAGTAATTTTTAGATTCTAAAATTTTATCATCCTGCGAAATCGTCAAATATAATTTCTCATTCTCATTTCGCTTTGGATTCTGAACAAAGATTCGAAATGAAATAGATTCCATTTCATTTGTAATGAAAATGGTTTTTGAAAATATATCACCCTCCACTTTTATTTTTTGAGTAATATTATTTTCATCTGAATACCATACTTCAAAACTTGTTTTAAAAGAAGTTTCTATCAAGACTTCAAGAAAATGATCTCTTTCAATTCCTTTTTGCTTCCTGAATGCATCTTTGATTTGTAAGATTTTTTCTTTAAACAACGATAAACCAAAATCAGACATAATTACCAGTTAAATTTTGTAGCGTTTGAAATTACTATATTTTAAGTGATTGCCTGCCTTTCACAAAAAAACTTCTTGCATGCAAGAAGTTTTTTTAAGTTGGGTTACTAGGATTCGAACCTAGACAGACAGAATCAAAATCTGTAGTGCTACCATTACACAATAACCCAATCCGAGCAATTAGTTTTGTTTTGGGTTGCAAAAATAGGGTTGTACCTAAAATGTACCAAAACTTTTATTATATATAGAGTTTAGTTGTTTTGCGTTTTTTTATTCGACTTGATGATAATCGTTTGCTCCACCACTTTTGCTTCATATTCAATAATGATCCAAACCTTTCTGTTTTGTTGATGATTAGTTGTTAGGTTTTGTTCAAATAATTTATTTGCACTGCCTTTCCCTTTTACATCAACAATCAAAGAATCAGGAATGTTTTTTGAAAGCAAATATTTTTTTACTTCCTGTGCTCTTTTCTCAGACAATTGGTTAAAAGTATCATTCTCGCTGCTATCACTATATCCGTAAATAAAAATTTTTTTAAGCGTGATGGTACTGTCATCCGGTTGTACATCATTCAAAATATCTTTTGCTTCTTTTAACAAAGTATATTTATTCAACTCAAAATAAACATTTACACTGGTGGTATCGTTTGCAAACATTTTCTCCGCAAAGAATAATAACAAAAAAAATATAAATACTCTTTTCATTTTTTGTTTTCTATAAAGATGTCAAGATAAGCAGGTTTCCATATAAGAAACAGATAAATTTTATTAAAAGCTTTTCATACTTTTAATCTTTCTATAAAATACTTTTTATGGCTTCAAAAATAATATTAGTTGTGCTGTTTGTAATATCAATGTTATTGATGGCATATAGAAATGATAAAAAAAAGAAAGTTTTGTTTTTTGGTGATAGCATTACAGAAATGGGTGCAAATCCCGGTGGATATATAAAGCGTGTTGATTCTTTAATTAAAGAAGATGGATTAGATAATCAGTACGAAACTATCGGTGCAGGTGTTGGCGCCAATAAAGTGTATGATTTGTATTTACGGATGGAAGAAGATGTTTTGGCTAAATCTCCTGATATTGTTGTTATTTATATTGGTGTGAATGATGTATGGCATAAAGAATGGGGAACAGGAACTGATTACGATAAGTTCGGAAAATTTTATCAGGGCATTATCAAAAAATTAAAAGCAGCAAATATTAAAGTTGTTCTTTGTACACCTGCTGTTATTGGCGAAAAAACTGATTACAGTAATATGCATGATGGCGATTTAAATCAGTACAGTATTTGGATTAGAGAGTATGCGAAACAAAATAATTTGCCTTTGATTGATTTAAGAAAAATATTTCTTGATTATAACTTACTTCACAATCATGATAATGCAGAAAAAGGAATTCTAACAACCGATCGTGTACATTTAAATGCTGCCGGCAATGAATTAGTAGCAGAGGAAATGTGGAAAGTGATAAAAGCAGTTAAGTAGTTTTAAGTTGCTTGTTATAAGTTTTATTAGGTTAGAAAATGTGTTTGAACTTGCAACTTGCAACCGGCAACCGTTACACAATCTTCACCAAATAATAATTCTTTTTTCCTTTTTGAATAAGAATGTATTTATGCTGCAACAATTCATCATTATTCACTTTGGTTTTTTCACTATTCACTTTTATTTTGTTGATGCTGATGCCGCCACCCTGCAACATTTTTCTTGCTTCACCTTTACTTGAAAAAATTTGTGTATCGGCTAAAAGGCTCACCAGATCATAACCTTCGGCTAATTGTTGTTTATTTATTTCAACAGTTGGAACACCTTCCATCACCTGCAATAATTGTTCTTCGTTTAATGATTGAAGAATTTCTGCAGTATCATTACTAAAT
>CAILAF010000579.1 GCA_903832075.1 uncultured Chitinophagaceae bacterium | reverse complement strand
TTTGTTCTTGTTTTCAATCCTCTTGAATATTGTCCGTTTCTTGAACGAGGCTGACCACCTGAAGCTTTACCTTCACCACCACCCATCGGATGATCTACAGGGTTCATGGCAACACCACGGTTACGAGGGCGAATACCCTTCCAACGATTCACACCTGCTTTACCGGCTGTTTCCAAATTATGGTCGCTGTTTGAAACAATACCAACTGTTGCAAAACAATTGATCAATACTTTACGCAATTCGCCTGAAGGCATTTTTAATACTGCATATTTTTCTTCCTTGTTAGCCAATTGCGCAGATGTTCCTGCACTTCTGATCAACTTACCACCCTGTCCCGGTTGCATTTCAATATTATGAATCATAGTACCTAATGGTATATTCTTCATGGGCAATGCATTACCAATTTCAGGAGCCACATTATCACCCGAAGAAACTTTCGTTCCAACTTGTAACCCTTGCGGAGCAATGATATATCTTCTTTCACCATCAGCATATTCTAATAAAGCGATAAATGCTGTGCGGTTTGGATCGTATTCAATAGAAACAACTGTTGCTTCTATATTTTGTTTATTACGTTTGAAATCAATGATACGATAATGCTTTTTGTTACCACCACCGATATATCTCATAGAACGACGTCCCTGAGCATTACGGCCTCCGGTATTTTTCATCGGCTCCAACAAACTCTTTTGAGGTTCGTTGGTTGTGATTTCAGCATACGCATTTCCAATTCTCCAGCGTGTGCCGGCTGTCATTGGTTTATACTTTTTTAATGCCATGTCTGTTTCTTTTTTTGTGTGCGAAATTTTCAGCTTCGCGTGCTATAATTAAATGTTTGCGTATAAATCGATTGTTTCACCTTCAGCAACTGTTACCAATGCTTTTTTGAATGAAGGTTTTTGTCCCTGAATAAAACCCGCTTTAGTATAACGTGTTTTATTTTTTCCCGGAACAACAACAGTATTCACATCAATCACACTCACTCCGTAAAATTCTTCAACTGCTTTTTTAATTTCCAATTTGTTAGCCTTACGGTTTACTTTGAAAGCATATCATCTCAACTTTTCCTGCTGTGCATTTGCTTTCTCTGTTAATATCGGCTTTATCAAAATTTCTGTCAGTTTCATTGTATCTTAAATTGAAACGTTTTTAAATTAAGCTTCTACAGCTTCGTTTTCAGCAAAAATTTTAGCGGCATTTTCAGTCAACACTAAAACATCTGCATTGATAATATCATAAGTATTGATATCGGCTAATAAAGAACTGGCAACATTTGGTACATTACGAGTACTTAAATAAAGATTATCATTATAATCAGCGATGATCAATAAAGTTTTTTTGTCGGCAACATTCAATCCTTTCAAAACTTCAATTACTTGTTTTGTTTTAGGAACATCCATTGTAATTTCTTCAACCACCATTAATGCAGCATCTTTTGCTTTATGACTTAATGCAGAAACTTTTGCAAGATCTTTCACTTTACGATTCAATTTGAAATCGTAAGCATGGGGTTTTGGCCCGAAGATAGTACCACCACCTTTATACAAAGGATTGCGGATATTACCTTTACGAGAACCACCTGTTCCTTTTTGTTTATGCAATTTGCGGCTGGCACCTTGTACTTCAGCACGGGTTTTTACTTTGTGTGTACCCTGACGTTGTGCTGCCAAATATTGTTTTACGGCAAGATAAATTGCATGATCATTCGGCTCAACACCAAATACTTCCTGTGGCAATTCGATTGTTCTGCCTGTTTTTTGTCCTTTTATATTTAAAACGTCTACTTGCATCTTAATTTAATTAAAGTGTGATTACTTCTGGATTAAAACGATTGAACCGTTATGACCAGGAACCGACCCGCTGATAAGTATATAATTTTTCTCTGCAAAAATCTTTACCACTTTCAAGCCTTTTAATTTCACTCTGTCATTACCCATACGACCGGCCATTCTCATCCCTTTGAAAACCCTTGCAGGATAAGAGGAACCGCCGATAGAACCCGGTGCTCTTGAACGATCATGCTGACCATGTGATTGTTCACCAACACCACTGAATCCATGGCGTTTTACAACCCCTTGAAAACCTTTTCCTTTAGTCGTTCCAATCACTTCAACATCATCACCTTCGGTAAAAATGTCAACAGTTATCGTTTCTCCCAAAGCTTTTTCTATTGAATAATCGCGAAATTCTTTTGTAAATTTTTTAGCTGGCGTATTAGCTTTTGCAAAGTGATTAATTTCTGCTTTTGTAGAATGCTTTTCCTTTTTATCGCCAAATGCTAATTGTAATGCAGAGTAGCCGTCAGACTCTTTAGTTTTAACCTGAGTCACAACATTCGGGCCGGCTTCAATGATTGTACAAGCTGTTTGCTTGCCATCTGTAGAGAAGATGCTGGTCATCCCGATTTTTTTTCCAATAATTCCTTTCATCTTTTTTGCGGTTTGCGCCCCGCAGAGGTATGAAGGACATCACGCTGATGATTGCGTAATTCAATCCTTGTTCGCTGCCGACCTTTTCCTTTGTTTCTCAAAATAAATTAGAGAGCGGAAGTACCGGTAGTAAACAAACCTCGAAGGGCCTGTTTATATGTTTCGCTACAACCACAATTCGGGTTGAAGCATTTATATCAGAGCTCTTTTTTTATGCTTACACATAATTGAGAGTTGACGAAATTTAATTTATAAGAACTCTTTTCCTTAATCTTACCTATCCCTACTTATAAGGATTAGGAAGATTAAGCCTTTATCTCAACTTCAACACCTGAAGGCAAATCCAACTTACTTAATGCATCTACTGTTCTTGAAGAAGAAGTATAGATATCCAATAAACGTTTGTGTGTGCACAATTGAAATTGTTCACGACTTTTTTTGTTTACATGCGGCGAACGCAATACAGTAAAGATTCTTTTTCTTGTAGGAAGCGGAATTGGTCCTGTAACTACTGCGCCGGTACTGCGTACTGTTTTCACTATTTTTTCAGCAGACTTATCTACTAAATTGTGATCGTAAGATTGTAATTTGATTCTGATTCTTTGAGACATAGTCTTTACCCAATATTTCCTTTGGGGCTGCAAAGGTAATGGTCTGATATGAGACAGGCAAAGTTTTTTTAAAATAATTTTTTAATACTCGAGAAAATTAAGCATTGAAAGAGCATTATGTTTCTCAATAGCAAAAAACAACCAAATGATTTTTAAAATTTACTCATTTTATGAACAGGCAAAGCAGAAGACTTTGCAAAGTCTCATTCATACCTTCTTCGGGACTCCTTCTGGACTGGTTCTGGATTTTTGACCAAAATGCAGAACCTGGGCAAAATGAATTAGGAAGCAAATAAAGTGTTGATGTGATATACTAATATTGAATAACAAAAAACATTTGAACCGAAGATTGTAAAATTGATACTATATATAAGAAATTTGCTTTTTATAATCAACCTTTCATTTAAGTATTAACATTATTATATAAAACCGAATTTTTAGAAAACGCAATATGCTTTAATAACGAAACTACCCACTTCATTTAAAAATTACAACACCTGAGGTCAATAAGCAAAGTGATAGAAATTTTTTGATCCATTTTTGCAACATCAAATAATTCCCTCTTGTTGCTAAAAGGGCAATGTAAAAAAGACATAGAGCAAAATAAAAATCAGCTTAACCTGTATGAAAATTGAAAAGACAAATGGATATGGAGTTGCGATAAGTGATTTAGAAAGTAATTGGGATGATGCCTTTAAATCGAAGCTTAAAAAAACTTCGCAAAAAATTATTTTCGGACAAATATCATTTCTTCAAAAAATAAAATTGTTGTATTGGTTTTATATAGAAAAGAATAAGGTAACCAAACTTGATTTATCTGATATTATGGCAAAAGGAATGAAAAACATTTTATTTATCAATCAGCAATTAGAATATATCTCCATGTTTTCTGCTTTAACAAAAGTTCTTAATAAAAAAAGAGCGATAGAAATTATGTGTCTTGTTATGGAAAGTACAGCAGTAGAGGCTTTCTCTAAATCGAGTCCGGAAGATGACGCCATTAAAAACTATGGTGATTCAATGGAATTTTTCAGAAAATATTTTTATCCACTTCCCAAAGTATGTTCAAGAGCCGGATGTCTTGATATGATATTATCAGAAGATACCGAAAATTGTTTTCAATATGATATTCATTGGTGTGTTTGGCTTGAGTTAGCAAAAAAAATGAACGTCCCGGAAGCATGTATTCCTAATTGCTATGCAGATGACTTTGCATATCCTGATTATTTTAAAAAATATGGAATTAAATATACCCGCAACGGAACCTTAGCGAAAGGTGCAAAATGTTGCGATCTAAGATTCGAAAAAATAAATGCAAGCAATTAGAAAGACCGCAATTTTTTTCACTTAATAATCAGATATTTTATTATTAAAAAATCAATCAAAAAAATGAAAACAAAACTTATTCTTTTAGTCACATTTTTTTTATTAAGTCATTTTGCATTCTCACAAAGCGATAAACTTTTTTTACATAACGGTAAAAAAATAGAAGTATCAATTGTGCGTAATGAACAATATACAGTTATTTATAAATACCTGAATGAGGACGCTGAACAAACAATTGGGAAAATAGCAATTGAAAAAATCATTTATGGAAAAAGCGGCAGAGAAGAAGATGTTTCAAAAAAAGTGATCGTAACATCAGAAGCCGATTGGGAAAATGTTCAGATCTTTTATGATAAAGCACAAACAACCGGATTAACTGAAGGGGCAGAAGTAAAAGGCAAAACAGCTTTTATCAATGCCTATACAGGACCCGGTGCTGATAGAAAAGCTGAAGAGAAAATTAAAAAAGCTGCAGCAGCTGCAGGTTATCCTTTTATATTAATCACTTCAGAAAAAGATACAAATTATTCAAATCCAAATGGAAGTATGGGGCTTGGAAGTAAGCAAAGCCTTAAAAAAGGTATCGCATTTAAATACTGATTTCTACAAATTAATTCCATTAAAGAGAAAAAGCAAATCATATTCACTAACTACAACTTGTTAAGAAAAAATCATTGCGATTTATTATCCAATAACATTTAAGTAAATTGTTTAGATAAATTTTTCTGCAATTAAGTTTTGAATGATTTGTGGTTTACCTGATGCAGTTGGTGCAATAGCATTTACTTCAATATATTTAATTGAAAATCGCTCATTTGCTTTACTATAAATTGTTTCGTTTATTTTATCAAGTATTTCTGTTTGAAAGTTTTCGTTTGGCATAAATTCAATTTCAATTTCATTTTTATTTCGCTGCACAACTTTAAATTGCTTGATTTGTTCAAAGTGTTCGAATATACCGGTAAAGAAATGTACAATCAAAGCCTTGCCCGATGGAGTATGAACAATATCGGTATCTCTGCCTATTACTTTTTTTAACATAGGAAAATTTCTTCCGCAGGTACATTTTTCATTTTCATCACTTTTTATTGCAAGATCACCTAAATAAAATCTGATCAATGGAAAACTGAATGCATCTAATCTGGTGGCAACAACATAGCCCATCTCTCCTGCTTTCACTTCATTTCCGTTTTTATCTAATACCTCAATAAAAGTTTGTGGAGT
>CAILAF010000578.1 GCA_903832075.1 uncultured Chitinophagaceae bacterium | reverse complement strand
ATTAAATACTAAAATAAAATATTTCAAATAGTCGGAGCGCCAATTATAAAAGTGAAAAGATACAATGTTACCATCCTTACCACAGGCCAAATTATCACAATTGAGAAGATAATAAAAATAATTCCTGAAAACATATTCAATCGATGTAAGTTTTTTTCTGAAAGTATATTTCGAAGTTTGTTTGCAAAATATCCAATGCTAAACATGGTAGTGAACATCATGCCGAGAACTACAGCAAAGTATAAAATTACTTGGTCAATATTAAATTGAATAACCGATTCGACATAAGCTGTAACGCCAAGCCATGCAATTAATGTCATTGGGTTAATGCTATTTAGCATCAGTCCTTTCATGATATACAAAAAACCATTTCGTTCCTGATCAATTTTTTCATCGCTGGTTAAATGTTCATGTTTTATAATCGAACGTATTCCTAAAAATGCAAGAAATGAAAACCCGATTATTCGTATCAAATAATCATAGTGATGCATTTTGTCAACAATAAAAGTACTGCCCAAAACGGCAATGCTGATATAAATTGCATCGCTAAAAACAACGCCAATTGCAATAAAAACACTTTTGCGATGCCCTCTTTTTATACTTGTTTGAATAAGAGAAAAAAATACTGTTCCGAATGTTAGTGTAAACATCAATCCGGTGATTATTCCTTTCCAAATAGGTTCAATTAATTCCATTTTAAAGCATAGAGACTTTGCATGCAACGTCTCTACAATAATAATTTTAATTCAGATTATAAATTACCAACCATTTTTTCTGGACGAACCCATTCATCAAATTGTTCATTGGTTACTAAGCCCAATTCGATGGCTGCTTCACGAAGTGTCTTATCTTCTTTGTGTGCTTTCTTAGCAATTTTTGCAGCATTCTCATACCCAATATGCGTGTTCAATGCAGTAACTAACATGAGCGAATTCTCTAAATGATTCTTGATAGCTTTTTTATTTGGCTCAATTCCGATTGCACAATTATCATTAAATGAAACGCAAGCATCACCAATTAAACGTGCACTTTGCAAAACATTAGCAGCGATAACAGGTTTAAAAACATTCAATTCAAAATGTCCGCTCATTCCACCAATTGAAACAGCAACATCATTTCCCATAACCTGTGCGCAAACCATGGTTAACGCTTCTGGTTGAGTTGGGTTAACTTTTCCTGGCATGATGGATGAACCGGGTTCGTTATCAGGAATTACAATTTCTCCAATTCCACTTCGTGGACCTGATGAAAGCATTCTTACATCATTTGCAATTTTCATCAATGCAACTGCAGAACGTTTTAAAGCGCCACTCAATTCAACCATCGCATCATGTGCTGCAAGAGCTTCAAATTTATTTGGTGCAGTAACAAATGGTAAGCCGGTAAAATCAGCAATCTTTTTTGCAACCAACACATCATAACCTTTTGGTGCATTCAATCCGGTTCCAACAGCAGTCCCGCCAAGAGCCAATTCTTTTACCATTTCTAAAGCACCTTTTAATGCACGAATTGAATTGGTAATTTGTTGAGCATAACCTGAAAATTCTTGCCCTAAAGTTAACGGTGTTGCATCCATAAAATGTGTGCGACCAACTTTTACGATTGGATTAAAATCGGCAACTTTTTTAGTTAAAGTATCTCTCAATTTTTCCATGCCTGGAATGGTAATTTCGATAACAGATTTATATGCAGCAATATGCATTGCAGTTGGATAAGTATCATTTGATGATTGAGATTTATTTACATCATCATTTGGGTGAAGTACTTTTTTATCATCAGCCAATTTTCCTCCATTTATCACATGAGCACGGTTGGCAATCACTTCATTGGCATTCATATT
>CAILAF010000577.1 GCA_903832075.1 uncultured Chitinophagaceae bacterium | reverse complement strand
CTATAGATTTAAAATAAATATATATGAATGAAGCCTAGCTTTAGGGTCGGCATAGCATTATTGTTGCTGGGTTCGGCGAAGTCTCCAGGTTGTTGTAGCCTAAAAATTGCATTTAAATATACGTAAAATATAAAAATGCGAATTTGAAAAGCAACACCTACTAAAAAATAACACATATTTATCCTCAAATGTAGTTTTAATACGCATTTTGAAAGAATATAATTTGTAGTTTTGCATTCAACAATCAGCTTCTGTTAATGAAATGTGCACGTTGTATAAAAATGCAATCTAAACTTCACGTATTCTGCGTATTATTTTGCCTATCGTTGATCGGTTGTTCGCTCATGCCCAATGAGATTAAAACCGCCGAAAAGATAATGCAAACAAATCCCGATTCTGCATTGCATATTTTACAACACCTACCACCCAATCACACCTTTCTGGATGCAGACCGTGCCTTATATGGAATACTACTTTTTCAGGCCTTAGATAAAAACAATAAACCACTTCAACCTGATTCTGCCATAAATTTTTCTGTCAACTATTATCAACATACCAACGATAAACAGCATTTAGCGTTAGCTTATTATTATAAAGCAAGATTATTCAAAAGAGCTCAACGATTTGATGATGCAACCTTACTATATCTTAAAACGTTGGATTTAATCCAAAACAGCAAGGATTATAGCTTATTGGGAGAAATTTATTCTGATATGGGCGATATCTGTTCATTGCAAAAGGATTATACTGAATCTTTAAAAAAATATGAAATATCAATCAATTTTTATAAAAAAGGTGGGGATACTCTGGATGCATCTTACAAAGTCATTGATATAGCGAGAATGTATCGGTTTATGAAAGATTATACCAAAGCAAAGGCTTATTATAATCAATCACTTTCTCAAAGCACAGATTCTTTTTTGCATGGTCTTGCTTATCAGGAAATTGGTATAAATTTTTATTGGGCAAAACAATTTGATTCTGCAAGATATTTTTTGAATAAAAGTCTTTTATATCCGTACAAAGGTACAAATTATGCAATAAGGTGTTATAGTCTGTCAGATTTGTATTTTGATATAAATCAATACGATTCAGCATTATTTTATGCAAAAAAAGCTCTAAAATATCCATCAACATTTTTCAATCAACGGGACTGCTATCGCATATTAGCAAATACTAAATATAAACAGGGCGATTTTAAAAGTATGGCTGAATATATGAGTAAATATCAGGATTGTTCTGATTCAGTCCGAAAAATTGAAACTCAAACCAAAACATCAGTGTTGGAAGATTTACATCAAACAAACGGTACAGTCAACAAATCCAGAAAATTTTTGATTATACTGGGAATTGTAATTATTGCAATTACATTGCTTAGTTTTATTATAGTTTTCACCTTGCGGAATAGAACCCGAAAAAAACAACAACAATTAGAAAAAACGGAAGAAAAACTAACCGAAAAACAACTCTTTTTGAAGGATGGTCTGATTCAGAAAATAGAAGAACACAGATTGATACAAGCTGCAGCGTATAAAAAAGGTAATTTGATTGAACGCGAAGCCATTAATAAAGAAATTTTCAATACATCACTTCATTTGGATGACTGGGATGCTTTTAAAAAATTGATGAATAAAACCTTCAATAATCTGATCACTGAACTGGAAACGCGCGCCATGGAAATAAATCACAAAGAAATAACCTGGTGTTGCTTGTTTTTACTGGATATTCCAACCAACGACATGATAATTCTTCTGGATTGTCAACAACGGAGTTTATATCGAATGAAGAATCGCCTGACACAAAAACTTCACCTCTCTACTACCACTGAACTAGAACAGTTACTTCAAAATTTATCAGAAGATAAATAATTCAACTTTTCTGTGTTTTCTTAAATCCAATTGTCCAAAATCAATCATTATTTAACAATTTGAGTACGGCATTTTTCCCTTGTCGCACTTTTTTCTTATTGTCTTCATATAAAACGCTACAAATCAAGCCTATAAAAAATGGCTTGTCGCACTTTTTTTTGCCTCAAAATTTGCATTGTTGTTTTGTGGTGTATAACTTAGCACCTTGAAGAACCACCATTTTAGTGATTCAATAATTACTATTTTCAACTCTATAAAATTATTTTTATGAAAAAGTTTAAACTTTCAGGCATTGTTATTTCG
>CAILAF010000576.1 GCA_903832075.1 uncultured Chitinophagaceae bacterium | reverse complement strand
TGTTAGTATCAAAAAATGATAAGCAACGTTTTGAAACCTTTGCAGCCATTTATTATCCGAGAATGGATACGACTGAATTAATAAATATTAGATATCTGCAACAAATTCCGTTACACCTTCATTAAATGAATTAATGTTTATCATTTCTTTCAATATGCAAAGCTGTAACTATAAAATTATTTAACAAGTATGCAAACTATTTTCAAAAAATTAATTAGGGGGTTAGAAAAACCCCTCTTTGTGTATTTGTTTGGTTTGTTTTTTTTGCTGCACAAAACTTCGCAATATTTTCCTTCCTTCGAATGGATTACTTTTTTGGTATTTTTTTTGGTCTATTGTACAATAAGTTATTTGATCGTATCAATTCTAAAAAAAACAAAACTTATAAAATTTCGATTTATTGTACTTACTGTTGTTTGGTTCTTTTTATTATTTACAAATGACATCAGAGCATTAAATCAATTTTATATTTTATTAATTCTGCTTTTGGTTTCCGCTATTCTTTTTATAAGATCAAACATATCTACCCGACTCATTTCTCTTTCAAATAAGCTAACAAATTTTTTTATTTTTTCTCTTATTTTGTTTACGATATTCAATGGAATTAGCATTAATAATTCTGAAAATAAATATTATGAGAATTTACAAAATAAAAAAGTGAATTTCTCTCCCCTCAAAAATAAACAAGATATTATTTGGATACTATTGGATGAATATGCAGCACCGGCTTCTTTAAGAACACAATTTCATTTTAAAGATGAATTGATTGATTCTTTACACAAGAGAAACTTTTTTGTTTTTGATTCACTCCCATCGAGGTATGATGTTACCATTTGGTCAATCAATTCAATATTCAATTGCGATGACAGCATTGCTGCAACGAATTTTATGTTTGCTGCAAAATATTTAAACGAGAGTAAATGGGTGAGTCAACTCCAAAATCAAGGTTATACCTATAACAATTTCGACTTTTTAGCTATCGCAGGTTCAAGAGGAATATCGCATGTTTCTAATTATTTTTTCCCTTCCAAATACCTACAGCAAATCTTAAATAATACTTTTTTTATAGGGGCGTGGTATTATTTAGCAGAACCCAAGGAAAAAATGATAGATGTTTACAATCAACAAATCATTCAAGAATCATTAGCTAAACTAAAAGAAAAAAGAAATGAACCACAATTTACATGGATACACTTATTAATTCCACACCCGCCATATTATAAAGATGCAAATGGCAATATCAATAAGAATCCGGTCATTAATCCAACCAGAGCATCAAGAGAAGAAGCAAATAATCAATACATTGATTTCCTTCAGTATGGAAATAAGGTCACTTTAAATATTTTAAATCAAATACCGGATTGGCAACACAAAACAATTATTATTTCTGGTGATCACGGTGCAAGAATGTTTTTACCTTCCGGTGATCCTCATCGGTTTGCCACATTTGCTGCAATCTATTATCCGGGAATGGATACAGCCGAATTAAAGCAAATTAAATTTTTGCAACAAATTCCTTTTCATTTACATTAACTTTTTACAATCCTAAACTTTTGTTTTTTATAGAAGGGATGTATAAACTTAATAAGAATCTTTTATATCCTCTTTTTTGAAAAAAGCCATAATAGTAAAAAAGGAAATGGACTTATAAAAACAGAACGAATACCAATAAAGGCCGTTTTAATATTTGAATCATTTGTTACTTGTGAATTAAAAAAACTTACAATTGTTGTTAATACAAATAAAAGAATGATCAACCCGTAAATTATCACCCAAATCTTTTTTAACCATTCGATTTTGAAGAAGAAATGCCAAATAAAATATCCTACAGTAGCTACTAATATTAATCCTAAATCGCTATAAACATACCACAAATAAGTATCTTCTGTTTTATAGTAATTCGCATAAACAAACCTGAAACCTATCCAAGGTAAAAAAATAATGAGTATAACTAAAAAGGGAATGAGTTTATTTATTTTTTTATGCATTAGATAATTTATTTTTTTTTCAAAAATAATACCCAAAGAAAGAAAATAATAATATAGACCGCCATTTTAAACACATAATGATGCGCCATATCAACGGCATTTATCCGATGCATATTCATAGAAGCCAATGCCGCCAAGCGAATAATATTTGACAGATAAATAACAACGATACCAATAATAGAAAATACAAATACTCGTTTCAATGAGGATGGAAAAGCTAATAAAAATCCTATATACAAAACATATAATTCTACCGCATTACAAGCATCAGCAACACCAACAATTTTTTTACTATCTAAAAATAAGAAATCCATACAAGCAATTTCATTGTTTATTTCAGGTAGTATATTACATTCTTCTTTTATCATCAATTTACTTTCAGGATAAAAGAACTGCATAATTTTTTCTGCTCCCTTGGTACTCCAATCCGTTAATGGTTTATCAATCATCCTTCCATTAAATAAAAACAAATGATAGATCAGTTTCCAGATGATAAAAATAATGAGTGCACGTTTTAAAAACCGCTGCACTTCAGTGGGTATGGTTTGCCAGGTGGATTTGAGGTTGGTTAGAGGGTTCATAGAAGAAGGTCTTTGGTCTTTAGGTGTTGGTCTTTGGTGGTTGAAGTTTCAGTTTTGCCATTAAGTGATAAAAATAGGGATTGTTGTTGAATGTTCATTTGCGAAGCGATAGAAAGAGTAAAGTCTTTGGTCTAACGAATGATGTTTTTAAACAACATTCCATATATGAATGTCATCTCGATAGCCAAGCCCACCCGGCTGATCGTTATAGCAACGAATCTCGCTAAAGAGAAGCGATGATTATGGCAGTACTGAGATCTTTAAATGAATAGAGTAAGCCAAAGCTGTTGCTATCAGTCTATTAAATGACCAGTTTTAGAGGGCATGAGTTTCCATAGTGACACAGATTACGACGGCTGCTTCAACGAGCACCCCCCCGGAGGCCCGTCATAGCGAAGCTTTGGAAGGAATCTCGTTAAAAGCAATGATGATTGTGGCAGTACTGATGATTATTAAATGAATAGAGCTTGTCAAAGCTGTGGCTATCTCATCATTTTGAAACGCTTGTC
>CAILAF010000575.1 GCA_903832075.1 uncultured Chitinophagaceae bacterium | reverse complement strand
TTATTCTATTGCGTTTTCTAATGATGAGATAGCCACAGCTTCGATATACTTTCCGGAACCATTTTAATTATGAATTACCAGTATCATTTTCTATACTTACATGATTTGTTGACGAAGCTTCGCTATGACGGTGGGGGAAGAAAGTCTTTAGCTGTTGGTCTTTAGTCTTTAGCGAAGAGGCTTCGGATAAGAGTTCTTACCAAAGACTAACACCCAAAGACCAAAGACTTGTATTTAACTAAAAAATTAACTTGTGAAAAAAAATATCATTTTCCTCCTTTGGATAGCAGCAGCATTTGTTGCCTGTAATCCAACTAAAAGATTAGACCAAAACTTTACCTATTTCCAAAAAGGATTGGATAGTATCAGTAAATTAAAGTTTACCGAACCATTGATACGGCAAAATGATCTGATCAGTATTCAGGTATATAGCACCACTTTAAATCAGGAACAGGCAGCCGTTTTTAATTTAGCGAATAATGGCGTTCCATCAAGTAGTGGCAGTCAGAGCCAGAATAGCCAAAATGCCACGGGTATTTTAGTAAACGAAAACGGTGACATTTTTTATCCCTATATCGGTAAATTACATGTGGCAGGATTAACGGTATTGCATTTAAAAGATAGTTTGCAAAATCGGTTATCCGATTATATAAAAGCACCTGAAGTATTGGTGCGTATCACCAATTTCAAAATTAATGTATTAGGTCAGGTAGCCCAACCGGGTGTTAAGAGTTTTATCAATACAAGGGTAACGGTATTAGATGCTATCAGTGCAGCAGGCGACCTGAATGATGTTGGAAAAAGAGAAAATGTATTGGTCTTAAGGGAAGAGAATGGCGAGATCAAGCATTACAGTATCGATATGCGCAATGCCAATATGTATAACTCGCCGGCTTTTCAGTTGCAGCAGAACGATATAGTGTATGTGCGCCCTACAGAAAATAAATTAAGAGTAGTAAAGCGCAATGTAAATGTTGACAGGGATCTGTCTGTTACCACAACAATTCTTTCGCTTTTGACTTTAACCATTAGTATCTTTTTTCTTTTTAAGAAGTAATTTAATTTTATGGAAAATCAGCTTCAGCAAGAAGATAATTTACAGGGCAATCCTAAGAAGTTTTCATTACGTGAGATAATATTGAAATACTTGGCCTATTTGCCATTATTTTTATTATCCACGGCCATTTTTATTGGTGCTGCTGTTATTTATATCAGATATACGGTCCCTAAATTCAAAGCCACGGCCAATATGCTGGTGAAAAGTAATGATGATAATTCCATATCTGCAAGTGGAAATAATGATTTTATTAATTCTGCATTATTTGGTGGCAAAAGAGCCAATATTGATAATGAATTGGAAAAATTGCGATCTAATACTTTCTTGTCGAGAGTGGTTGAAAAAAATCATTTTAATATTAGATATTTTAATGAAGGCAACATTAAACGTAGCGATATTTATACTAACCATCCATTTGTAATTGAGGATTGGGAAATTAAAGACTCATCTAACAAATATATTTTCTATATCAAATTTACCGGCGATAAAGGAGGATTGATCAGTTTTAAAAGCAAAACATTTACAAAAGACTTTTTTGCTTTTACTTACGACAGCACTATTGTTTCGAAAGGTATCAGTTTTACAATAAACCGCAATAACAATATTACTCCCGATCTTAAACAGGTGTATGTTGTTGAATGGAAACC
>CAILAF010000574.1 GCA_903832075.1 uncultured Chitinophagaceae bacterium | reverse complement strand
TTTGAATTTCAGCACTTTCAGACTTTCCTGAATTTTAAGCCCGGGTCTGAACCGCACTTTTGCAGCCTTCACCTGATGTTTTGACGTTTCTTCGGGTTTATCAACTCCTGTGCTGTTAAGCGATAGTTGAAAAGATCCAAAACTGCCAAATCGTACAATTTTACCATCCATAAGGTGCGCTTTCATCTCTTTGGTCAATGCCGAGAGAACTGCTAACACATCGGTGTCGGTAAGTGTACACTTTTCAGAAATTGCCTCTGACAATGTTTCGAGGGTCACTTCTCCTGCACTTTGAGTACTCACATAGTACTTACGTGGCGCGGTCACGTCTTTCGGGTTTGGACGTTGAACAGTCTTTAGCTGTATCATGATTAATTGCGAAAGCTGGTTTACTTGCTCCGCAACGTTGCGAAGACAATCGCAACTTTCGGAGGCAAATTTAGAAAATTAATTTTAACCGACAAAATAGTTTTCAAAAAAAATCTATTTTTTTTGTCTTCTGTTTGAAATTAACTTTTTATCAGATAAAAATCCCATTATTTGGGATTCATATTGATTAAAATCTTCAAAAACCTATCAGATATATTGAAGTTGTTTAAAGTTGTCTTAGTAAAATGACACAAAATGCGATAGTATTCAGGCATTTCCAATGTAAACTTTTGGTTTCAAAACGGACTAAAATAGCTTTAAAACCATCTAACCAAGCATTAGTTCTTTCAATTACAAATCGTTTTTTATAAAGCTCATCATCAAGGAGTGAAGCGTCATTCTTTCCATTTCTTTTATTGTGTTTGATATTGTCGATAATATCGTTTTTATAGCAACATTCTCTAAATTCAGTTGTATCAAAACCTGCATCTGCATTTAAGAATAAACCATCAAGACGTATATTGCAGTTTCTTAGTGGACTTATCATATTTTCAAAGTTAGCAACAAGTTCAAAGGAATCATTGTGATTCCCAGCTATTGGCTCACTAAATGCAATTGGAATACCATTATTGTCAGCAAGTATAAGCATATTACTTGTTTTGCATTTCTTTCTGCCTTGGTATTCGACTGCTTCTCCACCTCTTTTTACTGGAGTGTGAGTGCCATCTAACTGAATAGTTGATAAGTCCAATACAGATTTAAATTTGACTAATAGTATTTGCCAAAGTTCTTGCCAACTACCATTTTTACACCATTTCTGAAAATGAAAATAAACACTGTTCCAACTGTAGCTTATTTTGAAAAATTGTTTCATTGGTAATTCTCTCCACTGACAACCAGTTTTCAAACGGTATAGAATAGCTTGAACTACTTGATATACTTTTACTTTTGTATTATTCCATGAATTGCCAAATGTCAAATGAGAACATATCTCTTTTTTATTATTTTATTGCTTATCATATATGACTGTTTTCTATAAAGATAATACTTATTTGTCAGATAATCAAACATATAACTATGTTTTTTAAACTAATTTTGGACTTTAAACAACTTCATTATAAATACATGTAGTAAAATATCTATTTAGCTTAAATTGTATA
>CAILAF010000573.1 GCA_903832075.1 uncultured Chitinophagaceae bacterium | reverse complement strand
CGCTCAAGAATTTTTAAAAATTTGATTTTAAAAAAATTCTTGATATAATTTATTTTTTATGGATTATTTGTAAAATTTTAAAAATCATATATACAATAAGGCTATTTTATAGTTAATTACACCTTCAAAGTTGACAATTCTCTTGCAAGTTGATGTGATGGTTTTTCAATTATTAAATAAAATAAGTATGATATAAAAATTGTGCAAGTAATATAAATGAGGTAAGTATAATTATTTAAAGGAAGATACTCTTGTAGTAATAAATATATAGTACCATGACATAAATAAAGAGAATAAGAAAAGTGACCCATCTTTTCTGTTACAGGAGAAGCCTTATTATTTTTATAATAATTGATTTCATAAAACAACCAATAATATAACAGGAATGCAAATAAGTTCATAGAAATAGTGAAACTAACAAAAAGATGAAACCTTGAAATATTGGCAACACATCCAATTGTTAGAACTAATAGTCTTAATGAATAGATTTTAAATGTGTTTATTTTTACATTAACTTGGTCAACCTTTTCAGCTAACAAAACACCAAGTAGCCAACAAGGCAGTCCTATAATAGCAGTAAAAAGGGTACCCAATATCCAATAAGATCCCAAATAACCTAAATTCGTTTGGTGTATAAACGAATTCACCTCGCCTTTATTAAAAAATAGAATTATGATGGATGCAATACAAAAGGAAATCCAAAATTTTCTAACCCAAGATATTTTTATTTTATATAATAACGGGTATATTGTATAGTATATAAGCTCACAATATAAGCTCCATATTGGTATAGCAGCGGTTGTGATAGTGTCATATTTTAGCACATAACTGCTTAGCAGTATAATTGCAATTAATGGCAGACCTATTCGCAACCACCTGCGAATCAAAAATTTTTTGATATCAGTTAGTTCTTCTTTATTCGGATAGTGTATTACAAAACCGGAAACAATAAAGAATGCAATTACGGCTCCGATTCCACAAAATAAGTTGGGAATTAGACTGCCAAATAGTTTATAGATTAAATATGGGGATGTCTTAAATGAAATTTCCCATGGATTTTTAAAATGGGATAATATAACTATCAAAGCAAGGAAAAACCTTATACTTTCAAGACCATGAATATATTTTCCTTTTTTGGGGTCAACTATTTTTTCCACTTGATTTATTTTGGAATTCATTAATTACATTGAAAAATTTTGAATACTAATTTTGTGATTAAAAGAACAAAGTAAAATATTCATCTGTTTTTTACATCTCATAATTTTTTACACAATACATTGTTATTAATAATTTCCAATAAATACTTACTTGATTATTTTTTCTTTAAAAAAAGATTGACAAATATTATACGAAAATGCATATTTGTATGCACGAATATTAGTATAAAAGAACGTTTTACTATTAAGAATCAAACAATGAATTAGAATTCTATATTTATTTCGTCTGTAATTCAAAAATATTCTCGTATTGCTTTTTGGCTAATTCAAGATTATTAGCAAAAAAATCTTTTGCGTAATTCAATACATTATTACTTTGACTCTTAAAAGCTATATTATCTAAATCCGCAATTTTATCAATTTGCTCTGCAAATGCCGGAGCATCCAATTCCACTATATAGCCCAAACTGCCATTCTCAAACTTCCATGGTGTGTAATCGCTGATAATTACTGGCAGCCCAACTGAAAATGCTTCAAAAATAACATGTCCGAAATTTTCTCCTTTTGTAGGCAAAACCATATAATGATAATTTTTTGACATTTTTGCAAAGTTTTCAAAGTTAGTGCTTCCTTTATATGCAATTTTTATATTATCTTTTTTATTTAATTCATTAATTATATTCTCACATATTTGCCAGTAATTATTTTCAATAATTGGCCCAAATATATCTAGCAACACATTAGATTTTACCATTTGTAAAGCTTCAAGTAACAGAAGTAAGTTTTTTTTACTAGTAATTAAAGAATAGTATACTAAATGCAGAACAGTATCATTCTTTTCTGGTAATTGCTCTACTAAAGGCAGAGTCCTTGGTGTGTCTTTTGCAATATAAATGTGACTATCATTTCCAAACCATTCTTTTATATCTTCTTTCTCTTGTAAATCTGTTGCGTGCCAAAACATTTGTCCTTTATTCAAAATGGCTTTTAAAATAAACAGGTATATTTTTTTTTTCAATGTGCCTTTTTCTATACCTCCTGCATGCAACATACCTCTCGGCGCAATAACCAATTTTTTATTACACTTTTTAGAATAAATTATACCAACTAATAAAAAAGGAAAATCAAATATGCTATTGATATAAACAAAATCAGGTGAATATTTCTTTAACAAAAGGAAAGAAGAACGTGTAAAGAATTTTTCAGCTAAATAATAAATATTGATATTGTCAGGTAAGTTTTTGGTTCTTTTAAATTTAATAAAATCATAAGGGTCAATAATATCTTTGTCATGATCATAACAAATTACCTGTATCTCTTTCGTTTCTTTTAGTATCTGTATTAAATTGAATAAAGATTGTGTGATACCACCTGCTTTGTAGCCTGGATGGAAGTAAGGATACAAGATAGAAATTTTGGTCTTTTGCTTCATATTCATTAATGAATATTAATAGAATTGTTGATTTAGTTCAACGCAGGTAAAAGTTGCTTAATCGCATTTATAACTTCATCTGGTTTAATAGCTTTCATACAAATATTATCAGTACAGTTCTCTGATAAACAAAGAGCACAATGAACATTGTTAGTTCGAAAAACTTTATTTTCAGAATCCTTAAGAGGTGGAAACCATCTCCCTTGAAAATCACGGCTACTAAATAAAGCAATAACAGGCGTACCCATGGCATAAGCCAAATGCATTGGTCCAGTATCGTTTGTAACAGTTAATCTACAATATGCAAAAGCTTCAGCACTTTGCAGAGGTGTATATCTACCACACATATTCCAAACATTAGGGAATATTAAAGCTGAAGCATTAACAAAATCATCAGTACTACCAATAATAATTACTTGTATACTATTTTCTGATAAATACTTAATCAATTTTCTGAAATAATCAAGAGGCCATCTGTTTTGTAACCGCTTTGCACCAATTACTACTGCTACTATCGGCTTAGTTAAATCAATTTTCAAATCAATGAAATCTGACTTTACAAAAAGTTTATCCTGCTTTTCAATATTTAAAGGATAGTGATTATTACTTTGACTATGTATTCCATTTCTATGAATCATATCTAATAAAATATCAGTCTCTCTTTTCTGTACAATAAATCTTTCTTGCATTTTTTTAAAAACTAGGGTACTTGATTTTTGCCAACCAAACCCATATTTAATTCCGGTAGTTCTAAAAAAAAACATATCCCTAAATTGGCTTCTTCCTGGTGCGAAAGATTGCGGCATTTGAATTATTAAGTCATATCGATTAGCCTTTATTTTTTTCCATAACCGAAAAGGATTTACGCCTAAATAATCAATAATGGAATGATAATAATCTTTACTTAATAATTTTTCAATCGACACAAAATTTGAAGAGCCTGTATTTGTTAAAATATCAATTCTTACATTAGGAAATCTATTCTTTATATTAACAATAGCGGGTAATGCACAAATAGTATCTCCAATAGAGCCAGTTCGAAAAATTAAGATTTTACTAATTCGGTTCGATTCCCAATCATTTTTTTTGAACAAGATTGTTTTAAACGAACTCAAAAAAACATTACATGAATTAATATAAACTAAAATAATTTTTAGTTGTATTTTATTTCTAAAAGAAGTTATGGGTTTTATTTTTTCACAAAATTCTGATGCACTAACTACCATGAATTTTTTATAAATTATTTATAGTTAAGGAGATTTAAAGATTTTTGTGAAGGTGTTCCGTGTAAGTGTTTAAAATTTGTTCGATCCTATCCTCATAAGTATACCGTATTTCCTTAATTTTTTTAATCCCATTATCCTTGACAATTTTTGCTTCATCATAAT
>CAILAF010000572.1 GCA_903832075.1 uncultured Chitinophagaceae bacterium | reverse complement strand
TGGCATATCGTTATATCCTTTAAGTGATGTTCAAAAAAATGCTTTGGATAAATTAAAAACACAAACTTTTCCGGTAAGTGATGATTTAATGAGTCGTTGCATTTGCACAGCGATTAATCTTTCATGGACTGATGATCAATTAAAAGAGAAAGGAGAGAAGATGGTGAATGTGATTAAAAAAGTGTTGAATAAAGTAAATGTTAGTGTGTAATCAATCCTTCTTTCCTTCCATTTTATTTACATAATCCAAATTTCCCAAACGCAGGCGCAGCGGTAGTTTGGTAAGTTTCTCCAATTGCAGTTCTTTTTTGCACATAAACCCTAAATGGTCGGTGTAATAATTTTTTGGCAATGGTGTAATCATAAAATTTTTTGCCGTATCATTTTTTCTTTCAGTAAAAAAAATATTTTTTGATAACTGCGCATTCGATGCCAGCGAAAACATTAGCAATAAATTTACAAACAAACAAATTTGTTTCATCATATTCTTGCTTTCATTTGCATTGTAAATTTACAATATTAAAAACGTTTCAATTTCTATCGTAAATATTAAATCGTAATTCGTAATTACAAATGGCATTAAGTCAAACCATACAACAAAAATTGTTGCAAAAATTATCGCCGCAACAAATTCAATTAATGAAATTGTTGCAGGTGCCTACTGCTAATTTAGAAGAACGCATTAAAGAAGAATTGGAAGAAAACCCTGCATTGGAATTGGAAGATGAGAACAAACAGGACACAGATGCCGATGATATTCAGGAAGAATTTGAAACACCGGAAGAAGATTTTGAAATGGATGGAAGTGAAGATGAATATGAGAATTTAGATATCAGCGAATATGTGGCAGATGATGATGATGGGGAAATTGCAGATTATAAAATGAAGGATGATAATTATCCTGAGATGGATGATAAAAAAGTAATGCCGATAAAAAATGAAACAAGTTTTTATGAATTATTGATTGATCAATTAGGCATGTTGGATTTAGATGAACGTAGGTTTAAAATTGCAGAACAAATTGTTGGAAGCTTAGATGAAGATGGTTACTTGCGCAGAGAATTAAGCAGTATTGTTGATGATCTGGCATTCAGGCAAAATGTTGCAACGAATGAAAAAGAAGTAGAAGAATTAATTAAACAAATTCAGCAATTCGATCCGCCGGGTGTTGGTGCTAAAGATCTGCAGGAATGTTTGTTATTGCAATTGGAAAGAAAAAAAAGTGATGGTAGTGCAGTTGAATTAGCCATCATCATTTTAAAAAAATATTTTGATGAGTTTATAAAAAAACATTACGAAAAAATTCAGCGTGGATTGGATCTGAAAGATGAACAAATAAAAGAAGTCATTAATCAAATCATTAAACTTAATCCAAGACCCGGCGGTAATATCGGCGAAGTAAATAAAGCAGAAAGTTATATTGTTCCTGATTTTTATATTATGAACAATGCCGGCAAATTAGAGCTCACATTGAATTCGCGTAATGCGCCTGATTTGCGTATCAGCGAAGGTTACAGAGATATGTTGAAAGATTATGAGAAAGGAAGCAAGAAAGATAAGCGACAAAAAGAAGCGGTATTTTTTATTAAACAAAAAATTGATTCTGCCAAATGGTTCATTGATATGATCAAACAAAGACAGGAAACTTTGTTATCAACCATGAGTGCCATCATCAATCATCAAAGAGAATTTTTTTTATCGGGCGATGAAACTGTCATGCATCCGATGATATTAAAAGATATTGCAGAAAAAACCGGATTGGATATTTCAACAGTGAGCAGAGTTGCCAACAGCAAATTTGTTCAAACAGAATTCGGAACGTATCGTTTAAAATTTTTCTTCAGCGAAAGTTTAAGTACCGATAGCGGCGAAGAAGTAAGTACACGTGAAGTGAAAAAGATTTTGAGTGATATGATCGAAGCAGAAGATAAACGCAAACCTTTAAGCGACGAGCATTTAACGGATATGCTTAATGAAAAAGGTTATAATATTGCACGCAGAACGGTGGCAAAATATCGCGAACAATTAAATATTCCGGTGGCAAGATTGAGAAAAGAATTGTAACCCCCTAACCCCTAAAGGGGAATTATGATACCAGTAACTGAAACATACAAACCATCTATTTTACTTCGCATACCTGCGAAATTGATATCCTATATTTTTCATCCGCTGTTTATTCCAACTTATGTTTTTTTATTTTTGATTTATCAGTTTCCTTATGAATTTTCGGGACTTGATTTAACACATTTAAAACTTCGGTTGTTTAATATTTTTTGGATGACGGCCTTCTTTCCTGCATTCGCAGTTTTTTTATTATGGCGTTTAAAATTCAGTGAAAGTATTTTTTTAAGAACACAAAAAGAAAGAGTAATTCCTTATATCATTACCATGTTTTTTTATTGGTGGATGTATTATTTAAGTCGCA
>CAILAF010000571.1 GCA_903832075.1 uncultured Chitinophagaceae bacterium | reverse complement strand
TTCCAACCGTTTGTATTCATAGGAGATCCGGCGAGTTGTGCAAATACATATGTTTGAGCAGATGAAAAAAAATAATTCACTGTAAATAATAATAATACAATCGCTTTTAAAACTCGGGGGTGTTTCATTATTTTGCTTTGCTCAAATACTTGCTTATAAAATTAAGTTTTATTAGTGTTGCAAAGTGGAAAGAAAAATAATTGTGTTTTTATTAAAGAATTTTATTGACCGTTTCAATCGCAGTTTGTAAGCGCTCTTCATAATTACCACTTATTTCAATCCACGGTGTTTTTTGATTGATGAGTATGTCTTTATAAATCCAGTATAATTCTTGTCTTGGTTTTTCATCTGGATATTCGCGCAATTCATCCTTAACCCAAGGCATATCTACATTACACAATAAATATAAATCGTATTTGCGTTGTACGATTTCATCTAAAATAAATTGATGACATTTATTAAATACATATTCGCACCAAACTTTCATTACATACATATCGGTGTCTAAAAAAAGTATGGTTGGCGTATTATTTATCGTTGTGTTTTTTTCAACCAATAAAGAATATTTTTCTTCTAACGCTAATTGTCCTTTTGCAATGGTTAATAAATTATCGTACGTATAATCTGTTCCGTTTGCCAATAAATATTCACGTGCAAATTCAGGGCACCATTCAGTTGTAAAATGATGAGCCAACAATTTGCACAATGTGCTTTTGCCTGTTGATTCAGGTCCAATCACTACAATTTTTTTCATTGTGTTTGAACTTGTTTTGTTTTTTTCATCCATTCAATCAATCCTGCAACAGCTAAAATTAATAAGATAAGAAATTGAACGCTGGTAAAAACATATCCTTTAATAAAATATAATGGAATGGATGCAATATTCGTTGCAATCCACCAAATCCAACTTTCTACTTTTTTCTTCGCCATTAACCACATGCCTGTATATGCGGTGGCGCTTGCAAATGCATCTGCCCAAGGAATTGCACCAGGTGCAAAAGTATTTTTCAACCAGGTTAACGAAAAATAAATAGCAGTATAAAAAGCAGCAAAGAATAATAGATGTTGTATCCACTCTTTTTTTGTACTGTAAGTAATATGTAAAACTATTTCGTGCTTGATGGAATCTTTTTTGCTCCACAATATCCATCCGTAAATACTCATCACAGTGTAATAAAAATTTACACTTGCTTCGCCGAATAATTTTCCGTTTATACTAATGTAGATGTAAATAATTGTGTTCAATAATCCAACCGGATAAACTAAAATATTTTCTTTACGACTGAACCATACACTGCCAATGCCTGCAAACACGGCAATAAATTCAAGCAATGTTGTTTGCTGTATGCCCGTTATAAATTGATGAAAAAGTTCTGCTGCATTCACGATTTGCGGAATTTTATAGTAATGGTCAAAGATAATCTTACAACAGTTTATAAATTCGCATCAACAATAAATAATAAAAAAATTATGATACGTAATGCAACTGCCGTTTGGAATGGCTCCGGTAAAGAAGGCAATGGCCATCTTACTACCCAAAGCACAACTTTAAATCAAACACAATATTCTTTTGTTTCGCGTTTTGAACAAGGTGTTGGTACCAATCCAGAAGAATTAGTTGCTGCAGCACACGCAGGATGTTTTACAATGAAATTATCTTTTGTTTTAGGCGCTTTAGGTTTTACACCTGAAACATTAAAAACAAAATGTGAAATTACCTTAGGTGATGGCGTAATTACCTTATCGCATTTAATTGTAGAAGGAAAAGTTCCCGGCATTAGCAAAGAACAATTTGATGCCGCTGTTAAAGATGCAGAAATAAATTGCCCAATTTCAAAATCATTGAATACAAAAATTACTTCATCGGTTACATTGTTATAAATTAGGGGTATTTTATAACAAAGGCAATTCTTAAAAGAGTTGCCTTATTTTTTTTTCTTAATTATAATAACTGTTGCAATGGCGGCAAATAAAATAAATGGCAGCCATGCACCAAGGTTATAACCAATATTATAATCGGCACTATGAACTATTGTGGTATCGGAAAATAAAAACACAAACAACATATTAATATAAAAATTTATTGTGTTAACGCATATACTGCAAAGCTTGCCAACCAATGTTCGCCACCATAACTTCCTGATGCAACATTTGGCAAACTTGCATTTAAATGTTTAATAGAAGATTGCAACAATATTTTTTTTCTTTCGTCTGTATTTGGCAATACAAACGCAATTCCTTTCATACACCAACTTCTACTAAAGCATAATCCATCTAAATGCACAATGCTTAGATCATTTCTGTCGGAAACAATTGGCAATATTGTTAAATGTTGTAAAGACGATAAGCTTATATAATGATTAAACCATTGAATGAATTCTTGTTTGTTTAATACTCTTCGCATTAAATCTGCTTCTTCTAATGATGGTGATAAAAAATCTGTTCCATCGGGTTCCCAAACAGCAGGTGCATTTTTATCTTTCAAAAATATTTTTTTTGCTGATTGAATAATGGCTTCTTCAAATTTTTTGTTAGCGGCTGATCTTGCATAATCTAACGCGAAAACCAACCCGAATGCAGTGTTGGGATGAACACCGGTTCTGTTTGGATAAGTTTGTTTTGGTAAGAAACGCATCCAAATATTAATAACCGTATCGGTTAATGGTTGTAAAGCATTTCTCCATTTAATTGCATCTGCATCTTTCCACGAATCTAATTCCTGCTGCAATTTTAATATCCATGCCCAACCATAAGTTCTTTCAAAACTTTTTGATAATGGCGCATCAAAATATTTTGCTTCGGCTAAAATATTTTCTTTAGATATATTTTTTGAAATAGCATCGCGAATTTTTTTTGCATCGGGTAATGATGGAAATTCTTTCAACAATTTCACCAGCATCCAATGACCATGAACACTACTGTGCCAATCGAAACAACCATAGAAACTTGGATGCATTTTATGTGGTGTAATAACTTCGTCACTATCGCTTACGGCAACATGATTGATTTTGTTTGGATATTCCTGTTCAATACACTTTAATGGCAATGATGCCAAATGCGATGCACCATCAATTGTTAATTGAAATTTTGTACTGTCTTTATTAACTGTAAAAAATATTTTCTGTTGTGCAGTTATTCTTTGAGTTAGAATCAACAAAAAAAAGAAACAGATTTTTTTCATAAGAAAAATATTTATAGCACCGGGAAATTTTTTATTTGAATAATTTCCGCAGCAATACTTATTGCAATTTCTTCGGGCGTTTCGCTTTTTATAAAAAGACCAATGGGTGAATGAATTTTCTCGAGCAATTTTTCTTCTATTCCTTCTTTGGTATAATCATCAAACATTTTTTCTATTTTCTTTTTGCTTCCCATTAAACCAAAGTATTTGAAATCCTTTTCCAGCAAAGCTCTTACAACAATATCATCTGTTCTGTACCCAAAGGTCATTACAGCAACAAAAACATTTTTCCCTGATGGAATTAATTCCTTTAACTCGCTATAATTTTTTACCAATATTTTTTCATGTACATATTCATTTGCGACAAAAGTTTTTAAATTTTCTCTGTCATCATACAAACGAATATAAAAATCCATTCCACACATCAGCTTCGAAAAAGCCAATGCACAATGTCCTCCGCCAATAATGTATAATTGATTTTTATAACCAATCCTTTCTTCATAACGCCAATCTTCTTCTGATTTCATTTCAAATAAAAAATTAAAAGAAGGCATTTCGCTCGAAAACAAAATTTTGTTTGGCAACAATTGCAAACAACCATTTTTATTTTTTTCTAAACAATCAATGATTTGTTGAATAGTTTGTTGCTCTTCGTTTTTTATTTGATATAATACAACCGTTTGCTCTCCGCTACAAATCATTCCGCTTTGATTTTTTGAAGACAGTTTATCGTGTATTTGTTTTTTTACTAGCGGTGATTCTATTTTAATATTATCGTTTAATTTTTCTTTTGCTAATTCTACTAACTTATATTCCATCATTCCACCACCAATTGATCCCTCCATTTCTTCATTCGCGTTTACCGCCATAAAAAATCCTTGCCTGCCCGGACTGCTCCCTTTGCTTTCCAAAACATATAATAACATGATGGCAATATTTTGCTGCAGACTTTTATCAATTAATTTCCAAACTTGAATTTGTTTTTTCATTTTATTTTTTTGCTTCTTTTGATGAAGCATATAAATTCATCAAAACTTTTTCCGGTGTCATTGGCGCATTAAAAGAAATTTTTGCGAAAGGATTAAATGCTTTTATGGCATCATGCAATGCAAAGTAAGCGCCAATTCCATACATCAGCGGAGGTTCGCCAACAGCCTTGCTTCTGAATATGGCGAGATTATCTTTATCTGAATGATAAAATTCAACATCAATATTTTTTGGTGCCGAATAAATATCGGGAATTTTATAAGTTGATAATGCATTGCTAATTAATTTTCCATTCGCGTTATAAATAATTTCTTCCATCGTCATCCAACCAATTCCTTGTACAATACCGCCTTCAATTTGTCCAAGATCAATTTTCTTATTCATCGAACTTCCAAAATCATGAACCACTTTAACCGAATCAAATTCATAAATTCCTCTTAAACAATCAACCGTTACGGTTACAATTGCTGTTCCAAAAACATGATAAGCAAAAGGATGTCCTTTCTCTTTTGTTTTATCAAAATGAACTTCGGGTGTTGCATAATGTCCGTTCTCCGATAAACTTACTCGTTTAGTAAAAGCGAGCAATACCAAGGATTTCCAATCCAAGCTTGTTTTATCATTATTCAATAAAACTTCTTCGTTTTTTATTTCAATATTTTTTTCTTCGGTATTCAATTCATCTGCGGCAACTTGTTTTAAACGTTTCAAAATTTCGTTACACGCAATTAAAGTTGCTTTTCCATTTAAATCAGCTGTAGCACTTGCGGCAGAAGGAGATGTATTGGCAACGCGAAAAGTATTGGTTGTATTTATTTTTATTTTATTTGGATGGATGGAAAATATTTGTGCAACGACTTGTAAAATTTTTGTGTTAACACCTTGTCCCATTTCAACCGCGCCGGTGCTGATGTTAACGCTGCCATCGCTGAAAACATGCACCAAACTTCTTGCATGATTCATCATGGTGTTGGTAAACGAAATACCAAAACATATTGGCATTAATGCCACCCCTTTTTTATATAATTTATTTTTTGCATTGAATTGCTCGATGTCTTTTTTAATTTGATTGACGTTATAGAATGATGTTGCTTTATTCCAACATTCATTTGCTTCGCTTACTACCAACTGACCATAAGGAAACTCATTTCCGGTTTGTAATAAATTTTTTTGTTGAATGATTGATCTATCAATGTTTAATTCTTCTGCTGCTTTTGTAATCGCAGCTTCAATTACAAACATTCCCTGCGGACCGCCGAATCCTCTGAAAGCCGTATTAGGCGGAAGGTTCGTTCTGCAACTATATGCAGTTGCCGTTACATTCGGAATAAAATAACTATTGGTGCAATGAAATAATGTTCTTTCTAAAACAGCAGGAGAAAGATCGGCTGATGCACCTGCGTTTTGATAAAATGTTGCTTCATAAGCAATGATATTAAAATCTTTATTCAAACCGATTTTAAAATCAGATGAATATGGATGACGCTTGCCTGTCATGCGCATATCTTCCATGCGATGCAAAGAATATTTTACCGGACGTTTTGTTATTTGCGCAGCCATTGCACACAATGCTGCCCAAGTATTTGCCTGATCTTCTTTGCCACCAAAGCCTCCACCCAAGCGGATTACATCAATTTCAATTTGATGCATTGCTAATCCGGTTACTTTGCTAACTGCTTTTTGCACAGCCGTTGGACCTTGTGTTGATGAATAAATTTTTAATGCATTATTTTCCTGCGGAATTGCATATGCTCCTTGTGTTTCAATATATAAATGCTCTTGTCCGTTTGTTTCTGCAATCCCTTGAAAAATATAATCGCAATGTTTAAATGCAGCAGAGGAATCGCCTATTTTAAACTTTCGTGGTGGAATAATTAATTCGTTTTTTGCAGCGGCTTCACGTGGATCTGTAATTACATGCAATGGTTCAATTTCAACTTTTATTTTTTTTATAGCAGCTCTTGCTTGTTCATCTGTTTCTGCAACAACCAATGCAACGGGCATTCCGCAAAAATGAACATGATGATCGGCCAATAAAGGTTCGTCACGAATAATTCCACCAATTTCATTTTCGCCAACAATATTTTTATAAGTTAAAACACAAACAACACCTTCGCAATTTTCTGCATCAGCAACATTGAGTGAAATAATTTTTCCATGAGCAATGGGTGAATCAAATGCAGCTGCATAAAGTGTTCCGTTAATTAACGGAATATCATCTAAATAAATAGATTCGCCTTTTACATGTGTTCGTGCATCAATGTTTATCATGTCTGTTTTTTATGCCGCTAATATTTTTTCTATTTGCAACTCCTTAAACAACTCTATAAAATGTGCTTTAATTATTTGCGATAACAATAATCTTTTATACGCTTCGGTTCCTCTGGCATCACTAATGGGCGAAATTTCTTTTTGTGCAATTTCAATTGCTTCGATAATTATTTTTTCTGAAATCATTTTTCCTTTTAAGAATGAAGATGTCTTTTCTAAAAAAGTGGGAATCGGTCCAACACCGCCTGCAGCAAGACTTGCATCAATTATCAATTCATCATCAACCAAAATACTGAAAGCAGAATTAACGCTGGCAATATCTAAATGAGTTCG
>CAILAF010000570.1 GCA_903832075.1 uncultured Chitinophagaceae bacterium | reverse complement strand
TGTTCAATGCGGGCTGACTTGGTAAATTGAACTTTGGTAATTCTAATTATATTTGTGCTTGCAGACAATGAAGTGCTTCTAAATCCCGCACTGCACAAGCCTGCGGAACGTTACCGCCAATATTATGACACACAAAATTATGACACGACATTCTTTAATCTTACTATCAATTTTCATTTTATTAGTTTCTTGTAATCGCAACAATCAAACTACTAAGACAACCAAAAATGCAGACACAATTTATCAAAAAATTAATGTTGACTGTTTTAAAGAATGGGACAACCAACTCATATTTGACACGACATTCTTTGGTGACATTTCATTTAAACTCACAACTCATTGCTTGGACAAAATTTGTTTCGTTGACACTATTAATTCGGAAGCTGACACTTTTTTAATTCGTAGCTTTCATGACATAAATTTTTTGATTAAATCAAGTTTATTCAACAAACCAATTGTTGTCGACAAAAATTCATTTAAAGATTCACTAGCAGCAGACTTAATCGGCAACGGTTTTTTATCACCTCCTCAATTACTAAAATTTAATTTATCAGATTCATCATTTACATTTAAGACATTCATTGCTCATGCTGACACAGACGTTGGTGACGTGTATGTAATGCATGTTGACAAAGACGGAAAAACTAAAGTTATTGCAGTTGAAGCTTCGGACATGGATGATAATGATTAATACTGGCGGTAACACGGTGCTGCTTCTATGGCGGTTTTCATTTTAAATTGATACATTTGAAATCAAAAAAAGTTTCCGTTGCGCAGACAATTAAGTGGTTCTAAATCCGCCACAGCAGCAGCACCGGGAACGTTGGCTGCAAACTTAAAACGACTTCACGATGGTCTATATTAGTTTAGTTGTAACTTCAATTTTAGCAATACTTGGTTTAATTTCTAAAACCAAAAAAGATGACAAACCAAATCTGCTTAATAAACTTACCCCTTTTGGTTTGATTGTTTTGCTATTACTAATTTTATCTTTGGCATTTAGCATTTACTCACAAAAAGATAAAGAGGATAAAGCAGAAAATGAGAGAATTGCAATTGCAACTAAAGCGAAAGAAGATTCAACGAAAAACAAGTATCAATTTTTATTAGATTCTACGGGGCATTCAAATACAATTAGCCTTTTGACTATTCAAAGAAAAAACGATTCGCTAAAAATACTTACAGACTCTTTGCGATTTAATGTAACACTCGACAACTTTGGAGTACAACTCAATAAGCAGAATAATACCTTACAAAGTTTGACCGAATTACAATACCCTCTGTTTCCTTTAAAAATTAAATTCAGGTTTACCATTAATCTTAATAGCGACCTCAATAATGCTCTTTCAAAGCAGTATGAAGAAGTAAAAAAAATATGTAACAACACAAATACCGCAATATTTAACTTTGAAAACAGCAACTTTTCAATAAATAATCATTCCTTATATGAAACGAAAGTAAGTTCCGAATTACTTGAAGCAGTTATGAATTTTTATCAACTTTCTATTCCGGAGCCGATGATTTCTTTTTATCAGAATCCTGGTTTTGATAACGAAACTAAAAACAAAAATGAGTTTTATCACATTGATGGTTTTTTACCACTTTACAGCATCGAAAGTGGCAAACTACTTTATACATTTTGTAAAAACTATGAGATTAGTAGTCTAAAATATTATCCTCACCAAAATTTTATTAAGGGAACCATTCTTTTTGAACCTCTTATTCCCAGTTCTTTTGCAAATCAATTTACGAGCATATACAAATTAAAAAACGGCTGCTATATAATGGGGTTAAGGCTTGACAAGGAACGTTACTTCAACCCAAAAAATGAACTTTCAATAAATTATATTTCCTTTTATTGTGGTGACAAAAACCCCCAACTTTATCACTCTTCTTTGGGCAAAAGCGAATTTAGGATGTACAAAGGATATAGATATTATTATAGGACTATACAAAGTTTAATCAACAAGAATGACGACCCGACAGCCGACTTACTCTTTGATTCCGACTAAGTCTGCAGCCAACATGGGGTTTGGCGTTATTGGGGCAGGACGTTGTAATCTTCATCTGCAGCAACATGGCAGCGGTTGTTCGGGCTGGACGTTTTTCAATTTAGCTTTTTGTTGTTATCTTCAACATCAGTTTTTTAATTGGGCTTCAGTTCCGGGCGGACGTTTTTCAAATCCCCCAACAACGCCAAGCCCTGTCCGTTGGCTGCAACCCTATGTGACACCCTTTTATCAATGACATAAAATATGTTTGACAATAATTTTCAAATTATAGCATATCGTGGCGGGACAGAATTGTTTCCTGAAAATTCTATTGAGGCAATTCAGGCAAGCATTAAGGCGGATTCTAAAATAATAATTGAAATAGATTTACAGCTCACAAAAGACAATAATGTAATTGCGTTTCACGACTTTCATTTGGACGATTTGACAAATGGAAACGGCAAAGTAAATGATTTCACAGTTGCTGAACTAAAAGCACTTTTCCTTAGAAATCCTGACAGAACAATTAGCTCAATAAGCAGAATTTCAACATTGGAAGAAATCTTTGAAACATTTCCTAATCAATCATTTGTACTTGACCTACATGAAAACAGCAAAGTGTTATTCAACAAAGTGATAGAAATTGTTGAGCGAAACAAGCGGGAAAAGCAAATTGTATTAGTTAGTATAGTGGATGGAGCGACCGACGAACTTCGGAAATTAAGACCTACATGGACATTTATAGCTTCACCAAAAGAGACAAAGAAATTTATTTTTGCCAACAAGCTGTTTCTTGACAAATTTTTACAGACAACCTCAAATATTATGTTTCTACCTGACAAGTTGGGTGGAATGAAAATCTTAAACACAAGAGCCATAAAGACACTGCACCAAAAAAATATTAAAGTATGGACTTGTACTAATTTTAAGCCATACGAAAATGTAAATTCGATTAAAGATTTGAAACGATTAAAAGAATTAGGCGTTGACGGAGTTTATACAGACAATCCACAAAAGCTGAATAATAACTAACAACAGAAAGGGCTGCAGGCAACATTGCATTGGCGTTATAGGGGCTGACGAACATAGGCTGAACATTTGTAATTCTATTTATCTTTGGTGCAAGCATTGGGCTAACGAGCATTGATTGCCCCTACAACGCCAATGCTTCAACGTTAGCTGCCATTAATTCAAACATTTTAATTATTTGACATTCAGACAAAACATATCAAGATTTGTTATTGGTGATATTAGTTTACGTTCGTTGCCTGACATCGCATTGCAAGCATTAGAACAAAACTTAGACTCACCATCACTTCGAATGTTAGCAGGACTTTCTGACAATGAAAACGATTTAGTTATTGAGAGGTATTTCATTGGCACTCTGAAAGAATTATCCATTGAATTGCCTGACGAAAGACAGGCTGCAATTGAATTTGGAGTTGCAATTGCAGAAGAAATTTTCGAAGGAAAGCAAAATGTTTTTGAAGGTGTTCAAAATATCAAGCGGAAAGCAATTGACACTTATCCATTTTTCGAAGAGACTAAGAACTATTGCTATGACAGTATAAGTTTTGAAAAAGTTTACGGGTTATTTGACACTATTGATGACTTGAGAAATGCAGGCTCAATGCAATGGCAAAGCGACAAGACAAATCAAGAATTAGAAAATGAATTGACAAAAGATTTATTTGTAGAATTGAGTGTTTGGATTAAACTAATGCAAAACGGCAGCTAACACAAGCATTTGCCGTTATTGCGGTGGACGACAAACAAGCAGCTGAACTTTATAACTTTACTGAACTAAACAATTAATTCAACAACATAATTTCAAATACCGCATCAACGCAAATGCGTGGACGTTAGCAGCCATTTTAGGACAACAACAAAACGACAACATTAGGGATTAAATTATGACTATAGAAAATAGTGTAACAGAAGATATAGGTGAAATTCTTAGACTTTACGAAATCGCAAGAGATTTTCAAATGTTAAAGGGAGCTGTCCTTTGGCCAAAGTTTGACAAAGAAATGATTGAAACTGAAATTGAAGAAAGACGACAATGGAAAATTTTAATTGACAACCAAATTGCCTGTGTTTGGGCGATAACTTTTAGTGATCCTCAAATATGGGAAGAACGAAATAATGACCCATCAATTTATATTCACAGAATTGCGACTAACCCGATTTTCAGAGGACAAAATTTGGTTGGGGAGATTGTTAATTGGTCAAAAAAATATGCTGAAGTAAATGGGAAGAGATTTATCCGACTGGATACAGTCGGTGAAAACAAGGGTCTTATCGACTATTACCAAAAATGTGGTTTTGATTTCTTGGGACTTTTTAAACTAAAAAACACAAATAATTTACCCGCTCATTATCACAATGCGACAGTTAGTTTATTTCAAATGACATCAAATAAACATTTATAAAAAAAACGGCTGCTAACAAAAGGCTTTGCGCAATTTGGGCTTTCACCTTTGGCCATTCATCTTTTGGTATTGCTAATCAACTTCAGTAATTTGGCTTTAGCTAATCGCGTC
>CAILAF010000569.1 GCA_903832075.1 uncultured Chitinophagaceae bacterium | reverse complement strand
TTCAGCATTTTATAATAATAGTGTTTTCGAATAGTCAAAATGTTCATCATCTTCCAAATCTGTTAAAATAAATCCTGCGTTTCTTTTATCACATTCTTCTTTTATTAATGCAGTTGCTTTTAAAATATTTCCTTCATCTAAATGACTAAAAGGTTCATCCATTAATAACCATTCAAATGGTTGCATCAATGAACGGATGATCGCAATTCGTTGTTGCTCTCCGTAGCTGCATAGTCCGGCTCGTTGGTTTAAAATGCTTGCTATACCAAGCTTTTCGGCCATTTCATTAATTTTTTCTTTTTCATAAAATGGCGTTTGTAATACTCTGTTCAATTCAATATTTTCTCCGGCAGTTAAATTGGGGAATAATCTTAGATCCTGAAATACAATGCTTATTTTTTGCTGACGGATTACTGCCAATGTATCATCCTCAATATTTTTTATATTGATGTTATCGTATAAAACTTCGCCTGAATAATCATAACGAAGTTTATATAAAGTATGAATGAATGTTGTTTTTCCGGAACCACTGGGTGCTTTTATTTTTATTTGTTGCGGTGATTGAAAAGAAATATTCGTGTTCCAAATATTTGAAACACGTTGCGATAATTTATCTTTTAACGGAATTGGAATAATCTGTTTTAATTCAATCTGCATCTTTCAAAAGTATGGAATTGTGTAAACAAAAAGTCCCGTTGCAATCGGGACTTTTTGTTTATATTAATATCCTTTCGATATTGTGGAATCTACTTGATTACTGTTGTTAATTTTTTTCTGATATTCATTATGAATCGCTAAAGCAGCGTTGGCAATACTTACTAAACTATTTTGTTTTTCGTCCTTCATTCTAATTTTAAATTCACTGTTTATTTTAGTGCCGTCAAAGTTAGAAGAAGTGGCAATGATGTCTTTAAATAAATTTTTACCATTGTTATACATGGCTGTATCGCTTTCATGAAATGAATTGGAAAAGCCATTGAGTATACTTTCAATATTAATATACAATGCTGTTGATTTACCATTTAATTCACTCGCAACATCCTTGCTGATATTCGCTTTGGCGGTTTTGGCAACATATTGTGCATACGTTAAAGAATCACTTGCCATAATAATATTTTTATCATCAGCAATAAAATATGTTCCTGTAATTTTAAATAATTCACCGCCTTTATAAGTATTTCCAACTTTCACTAAAAAGTTATTTTCAACTGCTTTATCCATCAGTTTTGTAAAACTTGTTTTATCTCCAACATTTGCGTTTAAAATAAGTTTTATTGAAGGAATGAAAGAATGTTCTCCCATATTAATATCCGAGATCACTAAAGCGATATCACCTTTTAAACATTTATAAATATCTGCACTGGTAATATTCATTTTTTGCAAAAACAAATCAGCCATACTTTCTACTTCCAATTGTTTTATAATGGCACCAAAAAATTCTGGATTGAAAGAAGTTAATAAAATACCATTGATATTTTGTGATGGATAATTTTCTATCATTGATAGATTAGTAGTTGAGCCGGCAT
>CAILAF010000568.1 GCA_903832075.1 uncultured Chitinophagaceae bacterium | reverse complement strand
ATGATTTTAGAAAGAAAGGCGGCAGATTAAGAGGGTCTGTAATGCTTGCCGGGCCTATGTTAGCGCGTTTTAAAAAAGCATATATCCCCAAACCCGGTGGCGATAAAATTGGCAGAAGAAGATTAGATACGCATATTATTGGTTTCGAAAAATTAGGTGCATCGTTTGAATATAATGATGAACTGAATTATTTTAAACTTACATCTTCTCAACTAAAAGGTGCATTCATGTTATTGGATGAACCATCTGTAACAGGTACTGCAAATATTTTAATGGCTGCTGTTTTAGCCGAAGGAAAAACAACTATTTATAATGCTGCATGCGAACCTTATGTTCAACAGTTGTGTAACATGTTAAACAGAATGGGTGCAAAAATTTCCGGTATAGGAAGTAATTTATTAGTGATTGATGGAGTTGAAAAATTAAAGGGAACAGAACATACTTTATTGCCCGATATGATTGAAGTAGGAAGTTTTATCGGCTTAGCTGCAATGACACAAAGTGAAATAACAATTAAAAATGCAGGTGTAAAATATTTGGGATTAATACCTGAAAAATTTAATCAACTCGGTATTCAATTTAATATTATTGGTGATGATATTTTTATTCCTGCACAAGATGTTTATGAGATACAAACTTTTTTAGATGGCGGCATCTTAACTATTTATGATCATCCATGGCCGGGCTTTACACCCGATCTGTTAAGTATTGTATTGGTAATTGCCACACAAGCAAAAGGAAGTGTATTGGTGCATCAAAAAATGTTTGAGAGCAGATTATTCTTCGTTGATAAATTAATTGATATGGGTGCACAAATTATTTTGTGCGATCCGCATCGTGCAACAGTAATTGGTTTAGGAAGAAAAAATAATTTACGTGGCATCACAATGAGCAGTCCTGATATTCGCGCCGGACAAGCATTATTAATTGCAGCATTAAGTGCCGAAGGAAAAAGTATTATTCAAAATATTGAACAGATAGATCGCGGCTATCAATACATTGATGAACGATTAAGAAAGTTAGGAGCGGAGATAAGAAGAGTATAAAAGAATTTCAATCATAACTATAATAAAAATCCCTATTCCAATTTAAAATCAGAATAGGGATTTTCATTAAAAAAATAACTTAGATTTTTTCTTGCTTATTTTTTTGGAGCAAAGGTTCTTAAAAAGTTTACCAAATTCCATCTGTCATTATCGCCCGGTAAATCTTTTTTAGCTTTAGGCATTTCGTTTCTGCCTTCAGTTAATTTATAAAATATTGCACCATCTGTTTGTGCTTGAAATGTTTCTTTTGTAAAATTTCCAGGAACTGTTTTTAAATCAGCAGCTTTAGTTCCATTACCCAATCCTTTTTTACCATGACAAGCTTCGCAGTTTACTTCATATAAAGCCTTGCCTGCAGAAATTGATTTAGCATCTGCCTTAACCGGATTTGCCATTGAAACATATTTTTCAGGAACAACCCATGCAGGTTGATTGGCAGTTTTAAAAGCCATAGCAACAATACAGATCGTTAACAATGTTCCGATCATTACATTCATTTTTTTCATACCGTTGTTTTTAGTGTAATTAAATGTTTAATAATTATGATTAGTTAAAGTTCCATTTTCTGGTAATATTAAATCCAAGTAAGAATTGATTATTGCGATAATCATTTTGATTATAAAAATTTACATACTGTTGTAAAATGCCGCTGCTGTTGCCAATAAAAACCTGGAATGTATGTCCGCTGGTAGTTGATTCAAGACCAATGCAAAGGTTTGGAAGCGGATTATTCATTGGATGTTGAGTTATTGGTTGATCATAGTTTGCAATCAAATGAAGTTTTTCGTTCAACTTATATCTTCCCATAAATGATATGGCAAAATGATCGTTGTTCATTTGCGGAGAAATATTTCCATTCATATCAATAAACGCAGGTACATTATTAAAATGTGTTAGACTGGGTGCTACTTGAACAGAAAATTTATCTGTAATCTTTCTGGCAATCATGATTTGATTGAAATAAGAATAACGATCTCCGTCTTGAACAAAGTTCCCCGGTTTTGGACGACCATCAATACCAACATTTGCAAAATAAGTAACACTTACCGGAAAGCCACCGATATCCATTTGCTTTATCAAAGCATACTTAATATTAAAATCAAAAGTGGAATTCATTTTAGTTATGCCAATACCTACTGCTAAATTATTTATTGGGGTATAACTTGCTGCTACTCTAATGTTTGCTGATCCAAAAATTCCCCAAAGATCCTGTTTGCCATTGTCAAATGTTCCAAAACGATGTTGAATAGCAACCGTTAGAACTTTTTTACGAGGCACTGCTGCAGTTTGGTTATCTATAATATATTGGGCTTCAAATATTGTTACAGGAACAGGTTTTGGTTTTTCTTCTGCAGTTGAATCTTGCGCCAATACGCTATTCCCAAAACAAAATGCAGTTAAACATAAAGCAGTTAGTCGAAAAATTAAGGGAAAATATCTTCTTATCTTTTTCATAATTTCTTTTTTAATTATTTTGGGCTTTTTGTGTAATCCAAGTAAGCATTAATGCATTAATATTTGATGGATTGCTACCTCCTGTTAATGGCATAGCAGGAGTAAGCTGTCCGGTTAATCTCAAATAAACAATGCTTTTGGTTGGATTAGCAACATCTACAAATCCGCCGCTTATTAAAGAGTTATATGCTTTGGCAGCAGTTAGATCTGGAACCTGACCACCGGAAATATGGCAGCCCCCCAAAGCACAACTCTTTGTGAAAATGGGAACCAAGTCTTTAGAAAAACTAACCTGCTGACCTACAACCGCATTCGCATTAGGATTAAAAGTATCGGCCTTATAGCAACCTGATATAAACAATATGCTTATCAAAACAATCGCAATAACGAAAGTTTTATTATTGTTTTTCATAACCCTTTTAGTTTAGATTTCATAATGAAAAGCAATAAATTATTTTACAAATCGCAATAATAATCCGGGAACAATAGCATGTTGATTATCGGCACCATTAAACATTAAACCAATACCAAAGTTTTGATCGGCAAGCGAAGAAAAATCTGCATCATTGGTAGTATCACTTGTCTTTAATGCACGCTTTAACATCATTCTCCAACCTGTTCCTGTAAAAAATGCATTCGCAATAACATCTCCTCTGCTACCGGTATAAGCATCTACAATGCTACCGGGAATACAATTTGCACCATCGCCAGAACCTACTTGTTGATATGCTGTACCGGAAACTGCCGTATTTGGATTAATAGTTGCGCCATTAGCAAGTGTTAGAATTCCTGTAGAATCTACTTTTACAACTTTTACTGCGGCCCCACCGGCAAGCGTATCTTTTAATAAAATAGCGCTGTTTTTATAATTGCCACTAGGAATAACCCAAAGCGGAACTTTAACTGAAGTTGCTGCCGCATTGTTCATTTTTAAGGTTTGTGAATTAGTCATTCCACCATCCGCAGCTTGTGCAGACTGAAGTGCTGTTGGGACAGTTGAAGAACTTCCGTTATGAACTTGCCAATCGCTATGAACTTCATTTTTATCTAATGTACCGCCTAATCCAGGTGCAACACTTGAACCATCATCTATAAAACAATCGTTTACTTGATTTTCATTAACCACCTGAAGCATTCTGGCTCTCCAAACATCCAATCTTTCGGTTGGTCCATTTGTAAACATTACACCGCCTGTAGCGGTAGTAGGTGTTCCAAAAGTTGAAACTGTATGACATGCTGCATAACAAGATAAAGTAGGAAAGTTTAAACAAGAACCGGCAATATTGAACATTATTGCAAACTGGTCTTGCGCTGCTGTTGGCCTCAATGTTCCATCAGAATTCACATTATAATTAGTACCGGCAGCATTTACCGTTGATGCAGCCGCAGTTGTATAGTTGGTAACTTCTTGTGTCCAAAGATGTAAGGTTGGATTAAAATACCAGAGCGCACTTTTTGCGTTATACTGTGATTCATTCCATTCAACCAAATAGTAAATATTATTAGCATCATACAACGAACGCATTGTAATGCTAACAGAATTGCCGATATAACCGGTAAATGTTCCATTACCTAAATCAGGCACAGTAGCAGTTACTGTTAGCTTTTGGGCATTGTTCCATATTGGGTCAATTGTTCCATCCCATGCTGATCCACCTACAGGTTGAACAGTAGGTCCCGTTGCAACTTTCGCTGCATACAATATATTGGAAGTTGATGTGCTTCCACTGCTCATTACCTGATCACGTTTTACACAATTAGAGAAAAAAGTACTTGTAACAAGCAGTAATGCAATTACAAGATATTTTTTTTGAACATGTTTCATAACATTTATTCTTTTTAGGTGTTTTGAGAATGCTTAATCTGTATTTTATTGTAATCAATTTGATTTATTAGCTGTATTAATTTTTGTTTCGTCTTTTATTTTTTTAAGCTGATAAAAAAGAAAGAAGTAAACCAACCATACTCCTCCAAAAAGGGATGATATAGTTATAACAAGAGGGAGTGGTGCCGTTGGCTCCCACAATGCACGTGGAAATGGTTCTTTGATTATAGCAAGCACACTACCCCAAGGTTCGGCTACTCTGTTTTCTACAGTTCCAAATTTTTCGTTGCCCTCTATTTTTGCAACTAAAGTGATAACTCCTTCCGTATTGCCCGGAATGTTTTTTGGATAAGCAAATGAAGCTTCACCTTTTTCATCTGTTGTAATATTATTATCTTCAGATGCTGGCATAGTACCAAACAACCTGCACACATAAAACTTCAGCTCGACACCTTTAACAGGCATTTCTTTTCCGTCTTTACTCAATTCAGTTACTTTAGCAATAACCAATCTATTGGTATCTTTCGAATCTAAGCTGAACGTTAAGTTTGCTTCTTTAAAATGCATCTGCTCTTGTACATTTTCAAACTCATTACTGTTTTCAATTTTTGCGATGATATTGAAATAAAGACTATCGTTTAAAGGCAAGTCTTTTGGCAGTATAATATTTGCTTCCCCTTTATTATTTGTGTTTGCACTTTTAATTAACTGTTCATCTTTATTATGCATTGCATAAAAATTAACCTGAACATTTTTTGCAGGAACAAATTTTCCTTCTGCATTTTTTGCCGTAACTAAAGCAACTGCTATTTTGCTCATGTCTGATTTTTTATTATACGACATCTCGATAGCAGTTTCTCTTTTGCTTTTTACTTGCGTTTTATCTTGTGCTTTTGAAATAACACAAACCAAACTTGTAAAAATTATTACTATGGCTATTTTATTTATTATACTTTTCATCTT
>CAILAF010000567.1 GCA_903832075.1 uncultured Chitinophagaceae bacterium | reverse complement strand
TAAACATTATGAAATTACCTGTATGAATATTCATACAGGTAATTTCATTAAAAAATATATTATGCTCTTTTTTCAAATCAATATCACAAAATTTTTATTTTATAATTGGTTTTCCATCATAAGTTGCAGATTTAACTATCTTCTCAGCTACTTTTAATGCTTCTTTTGATAATGGTGCATAATTTAACGGAGCTGCGTATTGCTGTCCTTCATGAATATTCCACCATAAAAGCGCTAATAACTTTTTTGCTCTGTCTAATGAACGACCATTATAATTTTGTTCTTTATAAATGATCTGCCAAGTTAGACCAGCGATAGAATAACCATCAGGAGCATCTGTATCAGTCAAAAATATTTTTGAATCTTCCGGAAGAGCGATTTTTCCTGCAGCAGTTACTGATTCGATAGTTGGTAAAATAGTTTTCCCTTTTTTGTTTACCACTTTAGCATAATCCATTTTGTTTTGCAAAGCATAAATCAACTCAACATAACCAATTGCGCCTGGTGTTTGTTTTACTAAACCACTAACACCTTCGTTACCTTTTCCACCTAAACCAGTTGGCCAGTTTACTGCACCACCTTGTCCAACTTTTGTATTCCACTCTGGACTAACTTTTGATAAATAACTTGTAAAAATTGCAGTAGTGCCACTACCATCAGAACGGTGAGCAACTAAAATTGGTAAAGCAGGAATTTTTACTCCTTTGTTTTTAGAGATAATTCTTGCATCATCCCATTTAGTTATTTTACCTAAGAAAATATCAGCAATCACATCCGGTGTAAGAACAATTCCATTATTATCACCAGGTAAATTATAAGTAAGTACAACTGCGCCTGATACAATAGGAACGTGAAGAACAGGAGCACCAATTTTTGTTGTTTGATCGGCATTCATTGGACCATCAGAAGCACCAAAATCAACAGTTTTATTTGTTAACTGTAATATACCACCACCAGAACCGATAGATTGATAATTTACCTGAATACCGGTTTTTGTATTGTACTCAGAAAACATTTTTGAATACAATGGATAAGGAAAAGTAGCGCCAGCACCTAACAAAGTTTTATCATCCTGTGCTTTTGCACTTGACATAAATCCTATTACAACTAAAAGTATGCTTAAGGATTGTGTGATTTTTTTCATATTTATTATTTTAAATTGTTTATCGTTAGTTTAATTATTTACCGAAAACATAATAGAAAGTAAGACGGAATACGGTATCATTATCACTTGCAACAGTTCCTGTAACACCAGGCATCTGTGATGCATAATGGTTAGTCCATATATTAGGCATTAAATGAACATTCTTAGCAGGCATATAATCTAACCCTAATGTAAAAAATGATTGCTTATAAGTCATATCACCTGTAGCAGTTGCAGCAGTAGGCGTACCATTAGAATTATACGTCATCGTATAAGAGTTATCATTATAATTACCTGTATTAGCAACATACTTATTGTAAATACTATTGTTGATTTTAGTCATTGGGTTGTATGCATCATAGCGTACAAAAAATCTCAATTTTGATTTTATGATATCACCATGAACATAAAGAGATATACCATTTGCTGCATTGTTGATAGTATCAACACCACCTGCTATTTTTGTAGCGAAAAGATCATTTTTCAAATTATTAACAAAGAATTCCGCACCTACTGTAAATCCTGTACCAGGACTCATCCCGCCTTTTTCAGTAGCTGAACTGTTATAAGCTATATAACCTTTAACCATTGAATGAGAACGTTGTAAATTTGGATTTGGTGACCAGTTAGTTCTCAGATAGTCCATATAGAAATCTACTACCACTTTCTTCTCGAATAAATAAGCATATACATCGCCATATACCCATTTATAACTGGTGCTGGCAGGCTTAGCGCTTGTACCATTACCAAGCATTATGTTATAACCAAAGTCTTTCGTTGCAGGATCAAAAACACCTTGTAATGTACCACCAAAATCATAAGAAGGTGTACGACGGATATCCGCAATGGTTCTTTCAATTGCTCTATAGTTCCAGATTTTTTCTGATATAAGCGGGAAAGAAGGAGTAGATACTTGCCCAAATACAAAATCAGTTCCTTTCCAGATATTCTTCCAACGAATATTAGCTAACTTAATATAAAAGCTCAATTTACTGTTTGATAATTCATCTCCACTTGCTGCTGTTGAAGAAGGAGGATTAAAAGCAGGGAAATTATCTTCGGCCGCTAATAATAATTCTGCAGAGAATTTTTTAGAGATATTATAATCATATCCTAAATAAATACGACGAAATGCAAAAGCATTTCTGTTTTGAGGGATACCTGAATATTGGTTACTACCGCCTCTGCTTAAAGTATCGCTATGAGACTTATAATAATAATCCCCAAATGCATAACCCCAAACACGACCTGAACCAGGGCTTCCGGCTTTGAAAGCAGTATCTGAGTTTAATACATATTGTGCATGTGAAGTTGTTGCAAAAATTACCAGCAACAAAAAGAAGAAGAAATTGTAAAGGTTTTGTTTTAAAGATTTTTGTCTCATGAGTTTTAGTATTTCGTAGGTGCAAAGGACTATTCTGAATGTTACCAAATTGTTACCGGAATGTTACGACATCATTAATAAAAAATTGATCGATAGCTCTATTTCCCATGAATAATTTTTTCAAAATGATATTCTTAAGCAGTATAGCTTTATTTTTGACAAAATTTTACATATGGGACTCAATACGTTTGGTCGAATCTTTATGCCAAAAAACAAAGTGTTTTATGAGCTGTTTGAACAGGTTGCAGAAACAGTGGAAGAAATGGGATTAATGCTTAAGAAAGTTGTTGCCGAACCAGATTACGACAAAAGACTCCCTTTAACCAAACAGATTGAAGAACTAGAACATAAAAACGACGATCACACACACAGAATTTTTACAGAGCTCGGAAGAAATTTCATCACCCCTTTCGATCGTGAAGACATCCATTATTTGGCTACCTCTTTGGATGATATTGCTGATTTGATTTATGCATCTTCTAAGAAATTGAATTTCTATCATGTAAATCCGAATGATAGTGGCATTCAAAAAATGGCAGAGTTGATTGCACAAGGTTGTGCTGAAATAAAAATTGCTGTTCATGGTTTAAGAGACATGAAAGACTTACGTAAAATGACTGAAGCATTGGTAAAAGTAAATAGCATTGAAAACCAAGCCGACGATGTATTTGATATGAGTATTGAATTATTGTTTCAACAGGAGAATGATTTTAAAGAAGTGATCAAGAAAAGAGAAATTTATCAGGCAATGGAAATTGCCACCGATAAATGTGAAGATGCTGCCAATGTGATTGAATCTATCATTATTAAATATGCATAATTGAAATTAAAAACGTGCAAATTATTTACTGCACATTTTTAATCTGCAAATCCGATCATCATGTTTACACTGCTTATAGTTATTATTATTTTTGCTTTTATTTTTGATTTTATCAATGGCTTTCATGATGCTGCTAATTCTATAGCCACTATTGTTTCAACCAAAGTTTTAACACCATTTCAGGCAGTATTATGGGCAGCTATGTTCAATTTCATAGCTTATTTCATTTCAAAATATGTATTCAAAGAATTCGGTATTGGTAATACTGTTGCCAAATGGATAAATGGAGAATTCATAACACTCTATGTAATCCTTGCAGGAATTTTGGCAGCTATTACTTGGAACTTAATTACATGGTGGTTTGGCATTCCATCCAGTTCATCGCATACTTTAATGGGAGGTTTCGTAGGTGCAGCTTTGGCACATGCTCATGGCTTTAGTAATGGTCATGCTGATGTAATCAATTATGCTAAAGTAATCCCAACTTTTCTTTTTATCTTTTTAGCTCCATTAATTGGAATGATCATTGCATTTTTTATTACTATTCTTATTGTTCATCTATTTAAACGGTCTAATCCTTATAAAGCAGAAGGATGGTTTAAAAGAATGCAATTAGTTTCTTCTGCTGCATTCAGTATCGGGCATGGTGGTAATGATGCTCAAAAAGTAATGGGTTTGATTGGTGCTGCTATTATTTTTTATGAAGGAACAAAAGGGCATGTTATAACATTCAATCAATTTGCAGATTTATATCCATGGGTGCCTTTTACAAGTTTTCTATGTATGGGTTTAGGCACATTAACTGGTGGTTGGAAAATTGTAAAAACAATGGGGACACGAATTACTAAAGTAACACCATTGGAAGGTGTTGCTGCAGAAACTGCCGGAGCCATTACTTTATTTCTAACAGAACATTTTAAAATTCCCGTTTCTACTACTCATACAATTTCAGGTTCAATTATGGGCGTTGGTGCTACTAAACGTTTAAGTGCTGTTCGCTGGGGTGTAACAGTAAATCTACTCTGGGCATGGATTTTAACCATTCCTGTTTCCGCAATTTTAGCAGCAATATTCTACTCAGTTCTACAATTGTTCATTTAATTAATTCTTAAAACACATTTTTAATTTAGTACTGATGCCTTTACTTTGTGGTAATTAATTATTGCCATGCAAAAGATTTTAGTTACCGGAGGCTGTGGTTATATCGGTTCACATACCATTGTTGATTTATTAGAAAATGGATTTGACGTAATTTCTATTGATGATAATTCGCGTTCTACTTTATATGCATTAACAGGCATTGAAAGAATCACGCACAAAAAAATTAAGAATTATAAAGTTGATTTGAAGAATTTTGATGAAACACAAGCCGTATTTCAGGAGAATATTGATATTGTTGGTGTAATACATTTTGCAGCTTATAAAGCTGTTGGTGAATCTGTTGAACAACCTTTATTATATTTTGAGAACAATATTTTTTCTTTAATCAATCTATTAAAATGTGTGAAAGAATTTAATGTTCCGCATTTTGTTTTTTCTTCTTCCTGTACTGTGTATGGTAATCCTGATTCAATTCCGGTTACTGAAAAATTTCCTATCAAAAAAGCAGAAAGTCCTTACGGTGCTACAAAACAAATGGGTGAAGAGATGGTGAATGAATTTTCAAGAACAGAAAATGTTTCTTCTATTTTATTAAGATATTTTAATCCGGTTGGCGCACATCCATCTGCATTAATTGGTGAATTACCATTAGGTAAACCAATGAATTTAATTCCGGCCATTACACAAACCGCTATTGGTAAATTACCAAAGATGTTTGTTTGGGGAAATGATTATGATACAAAAGATGGTTCTTGTGTGCGTGACTATATTCATGTTTGCGATATTGCACATGCACACACTTTGGCATTACAATATTTGTTGAATAAAAATAATTCAACCAAATGTGATGTTTTTAATTTAGGAACAGGTACCGGCGTAACAGTTTTAGAAGCAATAAAGACATTTGAAAAAGTAAGTGGCGTAAAATTAAATTACGAAATTGGTCCAAGGCGAAATGGTGATGTAATAGCTATTTATGCAAATAATGATTTAGCAGTTTCTTCTCTCGGATGGAAAATAAAATATGATCTTACTGAAATGATGCGTACTGCATGGGCCTGGGAACAGAAAATAAAAATACAAGAAGATTTAGAAAAACAAAATGCATTGTTGAATTAGTTGGGGGCCGGGAGTAAGCAGTAAAAAGAAGATAAATCAATACTCTCGACTACACTTGATTCGCCATCTTAGCACTGTTCTCTGCCATTTGTAATGCTTCAACAAATTCGTCTATCTCACCATTGATCACTGCATTCAAATTATACGATGTTAAACCAATACGATGGTCTGTAACCCTTCCCTGTGGCCAGTT
>CAILAF010000566.1 GCA_903832075.1 uncultured Chitinophagaceae bacterium | reverse complement strand
CGACAGTTGTTTTATTGACAGTATTAGTCTGAGGTTTACAAATAGAGTGGTTATTACCGGCGCAGTCTATCATCCCGGTGTATATTCTGCACAGGAATTTGCTAGTTTGAAACCATTGTTGCAAACAGCAGGGTTAAGAGAAGAAGCTTATTTGCAGCGTGCCATGATCAAAAGGAGAAATGAAAACTATATTCCTAAAGCTATAGATGTGAATCTGGCTGATATTTTGTCCAATAAAACAGATATTGCTCTGCAAAGAGAAGATTCGGTGCGTATTTTTTCTTTACTGGAATTGAGGCCAAAAGATTCGGTAACGATCAACGGGGAAGTAAATAGACCGGGTTCATACAATTTTGCTGACAGTATGCAATTACAGGATCTGATCCTGATAGCAGGTGGATTTAATGACGCTGCCAGCAGAGCACAAATTGAAGTGGCAAGAAGGATCAGAGACAGTAGCGGAAAAGAGGGTGAGACAGATAAGTATGCCATCGTTACCAATATTCAGCTGAATAAATTATTGGATAAAACGGCGCAACTTCCTTTGCTGTATTTACAGCCTTATGATATTATTTCGGTGAGAAAAGATCCGGCATATAAAGAACAGATAACAGTCGATATTCAGGGAGAAGTGTTATATCCCGGGAAATATACGGTGGAGAATAATAAGGAAACCATTTCTACTTTAGTGAATCGTGCCGGCGGTTTAAGAACAACTGCTTATCCCGAAGGGGGAATGTTGTTGCGAAATACTTTTTCTGACAGCATCGCAGCGGGATTATCGGAAGACAGGATCAACAATGCTAAAAGCCAATCAAGGGGTGCGGATTCTTTAAGCAATCTGCTTATCAGTAGTATTGGCAAAGCTAAAAAAATTGTGGGCATTAATTTAGAAAAGGCCATTCAGCAACCTCATTCCTCAAATGATATTTTGTTGCAGGCGGGGGATTTATTAAGTATCCCTAAATTTCCTGAAACAGTACAAAGTTTTGGATCGATATATGTTCCTAAAAAAGTGGTCTATGCTAAAGGGCTTTCTTTCAGAAAAGTAATTGATCAGTCGGGAGGATTTTTAATACAGGCATCTCGTAAAAAATCTTATGTGATGTATCCAAACGGCGAGATCAAGGGTACGAAACATTTTTTATTTTTCAGGTTTTATCCCGAGATAAGACCCGGTTCTGAAGTGTATGTTCCGGTAAAGGATAAACGAAGCGGTTTAAATATGACTGATTTTACAATGATCTCGGCTGCTTTTACCGGCATTTTAACAGTAGTGATATTGGCTAAAAGTGTAGGGTTATAAAGAAATGGGTATACAATAATTAGAACTGAAAAAATGACAAAACAACATACTAACATATATAAAACGTACAATCATTCATAATTTGTTATTTTTCTAACTTAAACTATAATGGATCAAACATCAGATGATATGTCGCTAAAAGAAGTGATACTTAAACTCATAGATTGGTATCAATATTTCCTTTCTAAATGGAAAATACTTTTGTTGACTGTTTTCTTAGGGGCTACAATTGGTGTTATATATGCCTGGATTCAGAAACCTATATATACCGCAACTATTACTTATGCTTTGGATGATGAAAAGAGTGGAGGAAGCTTAAGTGGTGCATTGGGTATTGCCAGCTCATTGGGTTTTGATTTTAGCGGTTCAAGTGCTGGTGGGGCTTTTGGGGCATCAAATTTAATGGAACTAATGCATTCTAGATACGTAATTGAAAAAACGTTGTTATCTGAGGTAATGTATGAAGGGAAGAAAACAACTTTGGCAGATTTGTATATTGAAGTTAATGATCTTCGTTCAGAATGGATAAGAAAACAGGAGTTGATTGATTTGCATTTTCGGGTTGAAACTACCAGGAATCATTTCTCAAGAATACAAGATAGTGTTTTAGGATTAATATATACAAATATTGATAAAAATCAATTGAGTATAATACAAAAAGAAAGACTAATTTCTATAGGCACCATCGAAGTAAAATCGGTTAATGAACTATTCGCCAAACTATTTTGTGAGGCTTTGGTAAAAGATGTGACAGAATTATATATCGAAACAAAAAGTCGCAAAGCACGTAATAACTTAGACATTTTACAAAAGCAGGCAGATTCGGTACGTTTGGAATTAAATAATGCCATTACAGGCGTAGCCAGTGCAAATGATAATACATTTAATTTAAACTCTGTACTCAGTGTCCATAAAACAATTGCCGCTAAACGCCAAGTGGATGTACAGGCTAATACTGCTATTTTAACTCAGTTGGTTGCCAATTTAGAAATGGCTAAAGTAGCTTTGTTAAAAGAAACACCTTTAATTCAGTTAATTGATAGACCGATCCTACCTCTAATAAAAGAAAAACCAAGAAAATTGACAGGGTTGATAGTGGGTGCATTTTTGGCAGGATTTTTATCAGTTTTAGTTTTGATCTTTAAAAGAATCTGGATGACTACTATGGGAAAATAAAGAATGGAGATCAGGTGTTGTAAATTGGAAAACACAAAAAACGATTGTAAGAAATATTCATTTAATAATATTTCTTATTAAGTACAATGAAAAAAATGATACAATGTTAGACCTTACAAACAAAAGTATTCTCATTACAGGAGGAACAGGTTCATTAGGAAAAGAATTGACAAAACAAATTTTAGCCAGATGGCCACAAATAAAACGGCTTGTCATTTTTTCAAGAGATGAACAGAAGCAATTTCAAATGGCACAAGAATTTCCTGAATCAAAATATCCGCAAATTAGATATTTCATTGGCGATGTTAGAGATTATGAAAGGCTAAAACGTGCTTTTATTAATGTTGATTATGTGATTCATGCTGCGGCTATGAAACATGTTCACATTGCCGAATACAATCCTGATGAATGTGTAAAAACGAATGTTGGAGGTGCTGAAAATGTAATCAGGGCGACATTGAGCAGTAATGTGTCTAAAGTTGTAGCATTATCAACCGATAAAGCTTGTGCACCGATTAATTTATATGGAGCAACAAAACTAACTTCGGATAAGTTATTCATATCTGCTAATAATATTAGGGGGGATCAGGATATTAAATTCTCTGTAGTTCGTTATGGCAATGTAATGGGCTCAAACGGTTCTGTCATTCCATTTTTTCTCAAAAAAAGAAAAGAAGGTGTATTGCCAATTACTGACCTAAATATGACCAGATTTAATATCTCTTTACTATCAGGAGTTGAAATGGTTTTACATGCGTTAGATACGGCTTGGGGTGGGGAGCTATTTATACCTAAGATACCATCATATAAAATCATGGATGTTGCAAAAGCCATTGGACCCGATTGTGAACATAGGGTAATTGGTATAAGGGCAGGCGAAAAAGTCCATGAAGAAATGATTACTTCATCTGATTCATTTTCGACTTACGACTTAGGTAAATATTATGTAATACTACCTCCTTCACATCGATGGGATATTGATGAATATATAAGTCATTTTAATGCTAAGAAAGTGGCAGATGGATTTAATTATACTTCAGGTCAAAACACGGAATGGGAAACAGTAGAAAGTTTAAGAAAGCTTATTAAAGAACATGTAGATTCGAGTTTCGACTCTACTCTTTAGTAACATTTTATATCTATACAAATAAGCGAATTAAGATTTTCGAATTTTTAAAAACATAAAATATCTATTTTTTATGAATAATTTTCCAAAAGAGATAAAAATCGGCAATCGCAAAATTGGGGATGGTCATCCTGTTTATATAATAGCCGAGATTGGTGCGAACTTTGATCATGATATTGAAAAGGCAAAAAAATTAATAAAAGCTGCAAAAGAATGCGGAGCAGATTGTGCAAAGTTTCAAAGCTTTATTGCCGAGAAAATTGTTTCTGCAAATGGTTTTGCCAGCATGCAATTAAAAGGAGTACATGGCTCTTGGGGTCGACCAGTTCATGAAGTTTTTAGAGAAGCTGAATTCCCTAGAGAATGGCATAAGGAAATTTCTGATTATTGCAATGAGATCGGAATTGATTTTTCCACTTCGCCATATGATTTTGAAGCAGTTGATCTATGCATGGACTTGGATGTTCCTTTCATTAAAATAGGTTCAGGAGAAATTACCTGGCTTGAGATGTTGGAATATGTTGCAAAAAAAAATAAGCCAATGCTTCTTGCAACTGGAGATGCAACTATGTCTGAAATAGATGAAGCTATTCGTACTATCGAAGCTACAGGAAATACTAATTTGGTTTTAATGCAGTGTATTACTAATTACCCTTCTAAAATAGAAAGTGCAAATATTAATGTCTTAAAAAATTACCAAACTGCTTTTAATATTCTTACTGGTTATTCAGATCATTCTCCTGGTCCTGTAGTATCTCTTGGGTCAGTTGCCTTAGGTGGAATAGTGATTGAAAAACATTTTACACTTAACAAGAAAGATGCCGGCCCTGATCATCCTCATTCAATGGATGTAAATGAGTTTAAACGAATGGTGGATTATATACGGGAATTGGAGACTGCAATGGGATCTACGCGCAAGCTTGTTGTAGAAGAAGAAGCTGAGACTGTTTATGTACAACGACGTGGGTTATATTCTGCTTGCTTTATACCAAAAGGCAAAAAAATTGAAAAAGCTGATTTAACGGTTCTGAGACCTGCCTTAGGAATACCTCCTAAATACATCAATGTTGTTACTGGAAGAACAGCTTCAAAAGACATTCAGCCTGATTCTCCGATTTTCTGGACAGATTTGTAATGATGACAGATAAAGAGAAATTCATTGTACTCGTAGATAATGATCGATTAAAAAAATCTGATGCAATTATTTTACTGGAAGGAGATGGGCTTAACAGGATCGAGACTGCAATAAAACTGTATAAAGATGAATGGGCATCTGTAATTGTATATTCAGGTGGTATAGTCAATTTAGAATATGGAAGTTATCCATTTTCATATGCTCAACCTATACTTCTCGATGCAGGAATCTCAATGAAAGATATACTTCATGAAACCCAATCTTTAAATACTCATGAGCAAGCTGTTGCAATAGTAAAATTAGCAAAGCAGAATAATTGGAGTAGGCTGATCTTGGTTGCATCAAATTTTCACCAGTATAGGGCGTATTTAACTTTCTTAAAGACCGCTTTTGAAATATATCCGGAACTTGAGATAATTAATTCTGGGGCAAGAGATTTGTTGTGGTTTGAAAAAAATGAATGGGGAATGCGCTATGAATTATTAGAAAGTGAATTTCAGAAAATAGAAATATACTCCAACCATGTAGCAAGTTTTGAGCAGGCTATTGAGTATCAAAAATGGAAAGAGAAACAAGTTTAGTTGATGCAAGGGCAATCATGGGTGCTAATATTATTGGCCCTGAGGAATTATTAGGTTTTACCGATAAAACTTGTTTTAAAAATATTGACGAATTAAAAGCCAGAATACCTGTAATTCCTTTTGAGAGGGAAATCCTTATTAAAAATGCTGAAACATTCATACTCATACTTGGAATACCTTTTTGCAAAGATGGGACACCACTATCACTGATTAAGATGCGTTCATTTTTTGGCATTGATCCAAATGTATCTGAACCATGTTTTTATAATCAGGACTGGTATTTAAATGAGGCATTTGTAAATACTTGTAAAATAGATTTTAAATGGTACTTGGTAAAAAAAGCATTGATTAAAGAATCTAGAGGACAAAATCCTGAACTTATTTTAAATAATCTGAATGACTTTCCCACTGCCCTTCTTACTGCGTATACTTTTTTTTGCTGGTATTTTCATACTTTAGGAGAGCTATTGTGGCAATATGATTATATATGGTGCAGTGATGTAGATCACAATAGTGACCGAGTATATACCGGCAGATACATTGATAAAGAGGGCACAAATAAAAATGGCTTTAGTATCCATAGGCATTTGAAACTATCTGAAAAGTATGGAGCAATTGAATTTCGTTAGTTGATCTCCTTAAGTATGTTGAATAAAAGCAAGCTATAAAATATGATGAAGGTTGGTATTGTAGGTATAAATGAAGGTAATGGGCATCCTTATTCTTATTCTTCTATTTTCAATGGGTTTAATGAAGACTTGATAGATACCTGTCCTTTTGAAGTTATTAGAAAGTATTTAACTGAAACACATAAAAATAGCCACATACTTGAAAATGCAAGGGTTACACATATCTGGACACAGGATATTGAAACTTCCAGAAACATTGCAGACTTCACTTATATTCCAAATGTAGTTGCTGATATTGATGATCTTATTAATAAGGTAGATGCAGTGATTATAGCTAGAGATGATGTTGAGAATCATTGGAAATTATCCAAAAAATTTATAGAAAGGGGCATTCCTGTTTTTATTGATAAGTTGTTAACTCCAAATTTTCAAGAACTTGAAGAATTACTTGTTTGCCGGGATAAATCAGGGGGCAAAATAATGGCAACATCGAGTTCAAGGTTTACTCCGGGAATTTATAGGGCAGAAAAGCTTTTAAACGAAAGTGAAGATTCAGTTCGATATATACATGGAATAAGTAAAGTTTCTTGGATCAGGTATGCCAATCACTTATTGGATGGGATCTGTTATCTTTTTGGAACAGAATTTGAGTCTGTGCAAAATACAGCAAAAGGGGATGACAAAGATATTGTCCATATAGAGTTTAAAAATGGGCTTGATTGTATATTAAGTATTTATAAGGAGATAGCTTTACCGATTTCTTTTACAGTTTATACAAATAAACAGCATTATACCATACCGTTTACTGATACATCTTTTGCTTCTTATTTTTTTGGATTTTATAATATGCTTAATGATTTTGTTTCCTATGTTTCAACAGGAAAATCTGCCCTGAGTTTTAATGACTCAGTTAAAATTTCAAGCTTGATAATTGCAGCATCTGATTCAAAGCGGGAAGGAAATAGAAAGATTTCGTTTGATGAAGTTTTGTCATCATCCATCGGAAAGTACATTAACTAATAAATGAGTTTATGCATATAAATGAACTATATGATCTTGAAAATAAAATAGTCCTTGTAACAGGCGGCGCAGGAAAATTTGGAAGAAGTATAGTAGAAGCATTTGCTGAAGCAGGTTCTCAAGTAATTGTGTCATCAAGGTCCATGGAAAAATGCAAGGAACTTGCTGACTGCTATACTAAAGCAGGATATAAAGTTGATGTTATTGTTTATGATCAAGGAAGCCATGAGTCTGTTTTGGATTTAAGAAAGAGCATTAAAGAACAATTTGGGCGATTGGATATTTTTGTAAATAATGCTTTTTCCCTGCCTATGCTTCATTATACTGATCCCTTAGAATTATGGGAATCATCTATGAAAATTAATGGTACAGGAATGTTTGATATTGTAAGAGAAATGGCCGGCTTAATGGCTGAAAGCGGGGGAGGGTCAATAATAAATATCAGTTCAATGAAAGCATCATACAGCCCTGATTTTGATTTATATGAAGGAACTGATATGGATTCACCACCTGATTATAATTTTCATAAGGCAGGAATGTTGGGTCTTACAAAATATCTGGCAAAAAAACTGGCAGGGCAAAATATTAGAATAAATTCTATAAGCCCGGGAGGTTTATTTGCAAATCAACAGAAAGAATTTCTTACAAAGTATTGTGAGAAAGTTCCTTTGAAGCGGATGGCTAATAATGACGATATCAAAGGGGTAGTTATTTTTTTGGGATCCAATGCTTCTCAATATATAACAGGTATTGATATTTTAATGGATGGAGGTCTTCATTCTTAGTTTTTCTGGTTCTCACGTATAGAAATATCATGGCAACTTAATTAAATCGATTTAAAGTTTTATGAATTTTAAATTTCTTATTCAGGCGAGGTTAGGTTCTACGAGGTTGCCGGGAAAGATCCTAAAGCCGGTAATTGGTAATATTACTTTACTTGAATTAATTTATCAGCGTGTATTATATACTAAATATGCTGATAGAGACAATGTGTACGTATTGACTTCTGATAATGTTGGTGATGATGTATTGATAAATTTTTTGGAACAAAGAGGTATTAAATACTTCAGAGGTAATGAGCAAAATGTGTATGAACGCTTTAATTCTTTTCTTTCTGAACAAAATCCTTTGCCGGAATATTTCTTTAGGATTTGTGCAGACAATCCCTTTCTGGAAATATCTTTTATAGATAAAATGTGTGAAGTGGCGATTGATGAATATCCTGCAGATTATATATCATATGTAGCACCTGATGGTATGGCTATTATTCAAAAAAAATATGGATTGTTTTGCGAACTGATAAATACGAATACTTTTTTGGGTTTAGCTCCTGTGGAAAACAAATATGATCAGGAAAATGTAACGCCATTATTATATCAATCAGGGAAATTCGTAACAAAATATGTAGCAGTTCCTGAAGAAATTATAAAAAAGGATTTCTGTTTATGTATTGACACACCGGAGGATCTCGTAACCTGCAGAAAAATACTTGAAAAAATAGGTAAAACGAATTTTTCATATACTGATTTGCTTAAAGTATTATAGTTATTTTAAACTAGAAAATTTTATTCAATGAATTGTTTATTGTGTAATAGCACTGATATAAAAGAAAAAAGTATAGGTAAATACCTTACCTATTGTTGCCAAAATTGTAATCTGCAATTTGTTCCTGATTTTGGCAATGAGGTTGAATATCATAATACTTATTTTGAAACATTCAGAGCACAAACTGAAGTAAAGAATGCTTTAAGAGAAAAACAGTATAGTATAGACGCGACTCATTTTAATGCACATGTCACAAGTGGTTCAGTACTTGATTTAGGCTGTTCAAGAGGATCATTTATTGATCTTTTAAGTAAGATAGGAAACTATAAGCATTTCACCGGAATCGATATTGATGCCTCTGCAATTGATTTTGCAAATGAACATTTTGCAAATGAGAGAATTGAGTTTATTCATACTGATCTTGTTTCCTATGAACCTAAACGTAAATACGATGCTATTATTTTCAGAGGTACACTTCAATATATGAGCACAAATCTTACTAAAGTATTTTCTAAATTAAAAAGTATTTTAAAATCAGGCGGTCATATTATTATATATTCCTTGCCCAATGCTGATTCTTTTATTTTCAGTTTAGTTGGGGAAGACTGGGTTTTGTTCAACCCCCAAGAACATAAACTTTTCTTTAATGAGGATTCTATACGATTTCTTGCAAATAAATATAATCTAAGTATTGAAGAATTAAGTTATCCATATATTGGAACTCCGTATGAGCATAAGGAAAAGGATTATCAAACAGTTATTGATATTATACAAAATCAAAAGAAGGCAAGCCCTGCTTTTTGGGGTAATATTATGCAACTTGTTTTAAAAAATATTGATTAAAACTAGCATGATAACAACAAATACTGAAATACAATCTTACTTAGAGAGGTTATTTCCTATTAACCGCAGCCTCACGGGCAATGGAAATAGGGCGTCACTGGCTATACTTAGTGAGATTGTACCATTAAATATAAAAGAATATCCAACAGGTCAAGTTGTATATGATTGGGAGATCCCTAAAGAATGGAATATAAAAGACGGCTGGATAAAAAATGATAAAGGAGAAAAAATCGTAGATTTTAAAAAGAATAATATTCATGTTGTTGGTTATAGTATTCCAATAAATGAAAAAATAGAGGGAAAAAAGCTGAAAGAGCATTTACATTATTTTATTGAACAACCCGAAGTGATACCTTATAGAACAAGCTATTATAATGAGAATTGGGGTTTTTGTTTAAGTTATAACAGTTACAAGCAATTATTTTGGGAAGAGCAGACCTATGAAGTATTTATAGATGCGGAGTTAAAAGAAGGTAGCTTAACACTGGCGGATTATATTTTAAAGGGGGAAACAGATAAGGAGTACCTCTTCTCAACTTATTTTTGTCATCCTTCTTTAGCAAATGATAATCTGAGTGGCACACTAATGAATGCTTTTCTTGCCAGAGAACTAAGCAAAAGAAAACTAAAAAATACTTACAGGTTTGTTTTTGCTCCCGAGACAATTGGTACTATTACTTATTGTGCTACACATGAAGAGGAGATGAAAAGAATAGAAGCAGGCTATATACTTACTTGTTTAGCAGGTCAGGGGAACTATGGTTATAAGAATTCTTTTGTGGGCGATCATCTAATTGATAGAGTAGCTCATCAAACTTTTCGGGAAAAGCAAATTGATTACATAAGTTATCCTTTTGTTCCTCAGGGTTCTGATGAAAGACAATACTCCTCACCGGGTTTTCGGATTCCTATTGGATCTGTCCATAAAGACAAATACCATGAATATGATTTTTACCATACATCAGGAGATAATCTAGGCTTTATAAGTATAGAAGCTTTTATAAGCACTTTAGATATTTATCTAAGTATAATTGATAAGCTTGAAAACAATGAAAGTTTTATTTCGCTAAATCCAAACTGTGAACCCAGACTAGGCAAGCGAGGTCTATATCCAGCTATTGGTCGAAGAACAATGTATAGTTATGAAGGAAAGGAAAATAAATTTCCGGAATATAAAGACGAACTTGATATTATCATGTGGCTTCTTTTCTATGCTGATGGCAAACACTCTTTATTAGATATTGCAATTAAACACAATTTTCATTTTGATCAACTGAAAGAGGTTTTGGAAAAACTCAAGCATGCGGGATTAATTAATTTAGAATAATATTTTATTTTTTTTGGTAAAATATCAATGCAGTTAATTGTAATTAGTATTTTATTAAATGGATTAGAAAAAAAGGGTTATAAATGTCATTTAACTTCCAGGTGCTAATAGTTGAGTTTATTTTTTGTTATAAATAACAAATTAGAACGAATAATTTTAAATACTTTTTTTAAACATAAACTGTGGTAAAAACATTTATAAAAATTTTCCAAATATTACCTAGAATTTTTCTATTTAAATTTTCAATTCTATTTTTATTAATGCTGCTTGGTACACTTTTAGATGTAATTGGAATTGGAATGATTCCTGTATTTATTAGTTCATTATCACATCCAGATTTGCTATTGCAGAATGCAAATGCAAAGCCAGTTCTTTTTATACTTCATGTAACCAACCCGAAAGAACTTTTATTTACAGGTGCATTTATACTCATATTTATTTTTTTACTTAAAGGCATTTTTACTATTGTGTTAGAGTATATAAAAGCAAAATTTGTATATAGATGCTACCAATTTATTTCGGGAAAGCTTTTTAAAACATATATGTATTCTCCATATACGTTTCATCTAAATAGAAACTCAGCACAATTGATTCGCACTGCAACGAGCAATACATATGAGCTTGCGAATAATGTAATGGTTTCTTTTCTAGTTATACTTACACAAGTCATTACCGTACTTGGTATTTTCGTATTATTAATTTTTGTAGAACCTGTTATTAGTATTTTTACTTTTCTTGCTTTAGGTGGATGTGCTGCTATCTTTTTATTTTTAATAAAAAATAAATTAAAAAGATATGGGGATATTTCAGCGTATGAATACTCGAAAATTATACAGGCTGTTAGTGAAGGCCTCGGAGGATTTAAAGAAGCGAGTGTAATGAATCGAAAGAGTTTTTTTATAAATCGATTTGATCGTTACTTTTCTAATTTAAAAAAGTCCCTAATTTTTGTAGCCACTTCAAATCAATCTGCAAAACCAATTGTTGAGTTTATTGCTGTAGCCGGAATGATGTCAATTTGTATTGTAATGACTTTACAAGGCAGACCCATAGGTGCTATCATACCTATATTAACACTTTTTGCAGCTGCGGCTTTTAAATTGATGCCTGCTCTAACTCAAATTATGAGCCAATTGGCACAGCTGAAATATTATGGCTATGCATTAGATTCAGTACATAAAGATATTTTTGAACAAACAGAAAATATTGAGCTAAATTCTAATGTAAATTCTTCTAAAGGCAAGCTAAATTTTGGTCACGAAATAAAAATTAATAAAGTTTCTTATAATTATCCTAATACAAATGAGTTGGCATTGAATTGCGTAAGTTTAAATATACCTCGTGGTTCCGCCATTGCATTTGTTGGCGCTTCAGGGGCTGGTAAATCAACCATAGTAGATTTGATTTTGGGGCTTCTGGAACCTCAGCAGGGCGATATTTTAGTTGATGGAAAGAATATTTTCGAAAACAAAGCTGCATGGCAAAATAATGTTGGATATATTCCGCAATACATATATCTATCTGATGATACTATTCGCAATAACATTGCGTTTGGGATACCTGATGATGAGATATCAGAAGAAAAGATATCTGCTGCTGTAGACGCTGCACAACTTAATGATTTTGTTAGAAGCTTGAAAGCAGGTCTGGATACTATGGTGGGTGAGAGAGGTGTCCGGCTATCTGGGGGACAAAGGCAGCGAATAGGTATTGCACGTGCTATATATAATAATCCGGAATTGCTTATTATGGATGAAGCGACATCAGCATTAGATAATATTACTGAGAAACAAGTTATTGAAGCCATCGAAGCACTTAAAGGTAAACGAACAATTATAATGATTGCACATCGCCTAACAACGGTTATGAATTGTGATCGATTATATTATATGGAAAGAGGTGAAATAATTAAAGCAGGGAACTATCAAGAATTGATAAAAGAGAGTTCTAATTTTCGAAAGATGACCTTAAGTGAATAATTCAATAATAGGTGGTTTTATTTAAGAATTTATACTTTGCAAGCTAGTAATAGGTAGTGTTTAAAAGAATGAAAGAAACATCAAAATCACTTTTTTGCGATTATTATTATCTTATTGCAATAATTGTTTATTTTTCTGCAATTTATCTAGCTCAAATAAGAGTGGGCGTATTCATGTCGGCTGTTATGATATTTTTTATTTTTTACTTAATAAAGAAACGGGCTTTTTTTTTAAGAAATGAATTGGATATCCTTGTTTTTCTATACATCATATATAATGTATTATCGTTTTACTGGTATTTATTATCGGGGTTGCCAATTAAGGTTTTTTACATGGAGTTTTCTAATTCGATACTTCCAATTATTTGTTTTTATTTTATGGGTAGAATAAATAGGCATGAATCTTCATTTTATATAATTACACTCAAAGTTTTGGTCTTATGTTTTTTAGTAGGGTTTTATTTACAAATAACCGTGCCTCCACAATATATTGAGTTTATGAATAAAATTGACAATAGTGGCGATGTTCCTTCTGCATTTGCTATCAATTATAGGTCTTTTATAGGGCTAACTACCACAGGTTCTCTAAGTGCTATAGGCTTCTTGGTTAGTATGGCAATATTGAATAAAAGCAAATTGAAAAAGGGTAAATTTTTTCTTCTAGTATGTTTAATTGCTTTACTAGCAACATTTAGACGTTCAGCATGGTTTGTTGCCTGTTTTGCTTTTGTATGGATAAATTATCTTGCCATTTTTAAAATTCAAATTTCAAAATGGCGATTATTAATTTTTGAGTTTTTACTTTTTTTTATTTTAATTGTTATTATAAACTCAGTTGATTCAGAGTTTCTAGTAACATTAGCAAAAAGATTTAATTTAAATAAGGCGGTAAATGAAAGGAATGATTCTTGGATCAGTGGTCTACATAATGTAAAAAATTTAATTCTAGGCGATGGACTTGGTCGTTACAGTACAAAAGCGATGGAAAATGCTAATACAAAAGATTATATTCCTGATGGTAATTATTTTAGAATTTTTACTGAAACAGGTATTTTAGGATCATTGCTTTTTTTGGGTACCATATTTACTGCTATAAGGAAAGGCTTGAATGAATTGAATGATAATTATGTAGCAATAGGCATTATTATAATGATTTGCATTCAAGCAGTTGGCTCTAATGTCTTTTCCTTTCAGTTGATAGCGCCAATATTTTGGTATTCAGTAGGGCGCTGTAACAGGGATATGCCAGTTATAAGACAAATGGATAGTTTTAACAAAAACTTGCAGATCGGCTAAAAATATGTTT
>CAILAF010000565.1 GCA_903832075.1 uncultured Chitinophagaceae bacterium | reverse complement strand
CTTCCTGTTTAATATTTGTAATTCCTGTAAAGCCTTGTAATGCATGCTGTAGTTGAGTTGTATCTATTGCTCCTATTTCTACAATATCTTCATTGGTTAATACTTCATCTACAGCACCGGCAGTTAATAGTGTTCCTTTTTTTAAGATAGCAACATGTGTACAAACTTTTTCAACTTCGTCTAATAAATGGCTTGCCATAATAATTGTTTTACCATTGGCTGCTAATTGTTTTATTAAATTTCTTATTTCTGCAATGCCAACCGGATCTAATCCATTGGTAGGTTCATCGAAAACTAAAACATCCGGATTACCTAACAATGCAGCACCAATTGCTAATCTTTGTTTCATACCTAAACTATAAGTGCTGAACTTACTTTTTTTTCTTTGTGCAAGATTCACAGTTTCTAAAACTGCATCAATATCTGCAGCATTTCCTCTGCCGCTAATTGCTTGCGTAATATTCAAATTATCAACGGCAGATAAATAATGATAAAAATTTGGTGTTTCTAATAATGAACCAATTTTTTTTCTAGATTGATTTGAACTTGGTGCGCCAAACCATGAAAAAATTCCATTATCAGCTTTTAAAACATCCAGCACAATACTTAGTAAAGTTGTTTTACCACTTCCATTTGGACCTAATATTCCAAACACGCTGCCTTCAGGCACTTCAAATGATACATCGTTTAATGCACGTAAAGAACCATAGTTCTTTGTAATGTTTTGCAAAGTAAGAACAGGTGACATAAAAAATATTGATTGATAAAAAATTTATGAATGATTTGTTTGTTTTAACCACGGCTTTAAACAACGAATAACTTTTTTCTTGTCAGTACTCACAGCAAACTTTTGATCATAATCCCAAAAGATTAAAGGAACATTATTGGCAAAAGCTATTTCACCAATATCACGTAAATAATTCCATCTGTATTTTTTTTTCACTAAATCAATCACACCGGTTTCAGTACAAATTACAGGCATATTATTTTTATCGCAAGTCTCTTTTACATTCCTGAATCTTTCTGAAAGATAAGCTTTGGTTGCTTCATAAGGATATTTATTGTAATCTCTTTCTACAAAACTTCCTTTGGCAGCATTGGGCAACGGCGGCATTTTATTTTTTTCGAAAGGATAGGGCAATCCAAGTATGTATGTTTTATCTTTTGTCCAATCGGCACCTTGATGAGTAAAAATGTAAGGTTCATAAAAATGAAAAGTGTATAAAATATTATCATCTGGCAGTTTGCCAAGATTTATTAATTCATCTAAACTATTATAATTTACTCCGCCAATGATATATATTCTGTTCTTGTCTTCAAATCGCAAATATTGAAAAATAGTTGTGATGGTTTGTTTCCAAGTATTCGCATTAATGGTTGGTTCATTATAAAGTTCAAAAAATAGATTGTTATAACCTTGTCCTAAGAATGGTCTTTGAATTTGTTTCCACATCCAAGAAATACGATCTATTTCAACAGAACTATTGTCGTTATTGAGTTTGCCATAATGATAAGTGAGAATAAGATTCAATTTTAATTCAT
>CAILAF010000564.1 GCA_903832075.1 uncultured Chitinophagaceae bacterium | reverse complement strand
GAATAATTGTTGATAATAGAAGAAGTGTTATAATAAAAACTAAAGAAGATAATTAATAAAGAGCGTTTATTAAATCAAACGCTCTCATAAACAAGAAACAAATTAATAAACAATAATATTATCTGAATAAAAAAAGAATAAGAAGTATTAACCAGATCGTTTCTTATAATTAATAATTGCCCAAGTATTAAAGAATACAGCAAAACCAAGCAGCGCAAGTATTTGATATTTTATGTCTGCCAGCCCGCTTCCCTTTAATACAACCAATCGCATTACATCAATAAAATACGATACCGGATTTAATCTTGTAATTATTTGCGCCCAGTATGGCATACTTTCAATTGGTGTATATAATCCGCTTAATAAATTAAATATCATAGTAACAAAAAAAGATACCAGCATAGATTGTTGTTGCGTTTGCGCATAAGTTGACATTAATAAACCCAAACCTAATATTGCCAATAAATAAATAGTAGCAAAAATGTAAATAGTAATATAATGTCCAAGCGGAATAATACCATATACCAATCTTGCAATGATTAATCCAATCGTTAATTCAGCAATAGCCAACATCCAGAAAGGAATTAATTTTCCTAAAATGAATTGTGTTTTTTTAATCGGACTAACATTGATTTGTTCAATAGTTCCTTTTTCTTTTTCGCGAACAATATTGTTTGCCGCAAACGTAGAACCAATCATCGTTACAAGCATTACTAATATACCGGGTACCATAAATAAACGATAATTCATATTGGGATTATACCAATTAGACGAAGCAACTTCTATAGTTGGTTGCGGATCGAATCGCGGAAATTGTATCCATTGCATTCGAACATCCTGATTATAATTTTGAATGATACTTTGTATATATGCTCCGCCCAATCCAGCTTTAACACCATTGATTGCATTTACCGCGACTAACAGCGTTGCTTCATTTTCTTTTACCAGCGCTCTTTCAAATTGTGCGGGTATCTCTAATATTAAATCTGTTTTATCTTGTTCAATAGCGTGTAATCCTTGTGGAAATGTTGCACTATAATCTTTCAATCTAAAATAACCGGAAGAAATAATTTTGCTAACCAGCTTACGAGAATATTCTGTGTGATCATGATCAACAACACCAAGATTGATATTCTTTATTTCATAATCTGCGGCCAGTGGTAATATGAGTAATTGTACCATTGGCATGATAAACAATATTCTGAAGATAGCAGGATCACGAGATATTTGTCGCAACTCTTTTTGTAATAAAAATTTCAAAGCCCTCATTGCAACCTGATTTTAAATTTCTTAATGCTGATACCAAGTAATACTAATGTCATTACTATCAAGATTAAAGTTTCTTTCCAAACAGCGGCGAAGCCAAGCCCCTTTATCATTACAGCTTTTACAATAATGTAATACCATTTTGCCGGAACTATATTTGAAATGATTTGTAATGGAAGTGGCATATTTTCTACAGGAAATAAAAATCCACTAAACAAAAGCGTTGGCAAGAACAAACTCATCACAGATGTAAATTGTGCGGTTTGTTGTGTTTTCGCTGTGTTTGAAATTAATATACCAACAGACAAAGAAGTAATGGTAAATAAAACACTTTCTGCAATTAACAATATCAAGCTCCCCATTATAGGGACATCCAATGCATATACACTTAATAATAATATGCTAGTAATGTTTAGCATTGATACCAATAAATAGGGAATTGTTTTAGCGATGACAATTCTAAAAGGTTTTAATGGAGAAACAAGGATCACTTCCATTGTACCCAACTCTTTTTCTCTCACAATAGAAATAGAAGTCATCATAGCGCAAACCAACATTAATACCAGCGCCATTACACCCGGAACAAAATTATATGCGCCTTTCAATTCGGGATTATACAACATGCGCACTTGTGTGTTGATTGTATAAGGAAGTTTTTCATTTTGATTTAATGTTTGTTGATAATCGTTAATAATAGCAGTTGCATAATTGGTAAGCATGTTTGCGGTGTTCGGATCAGAAGCATCGGCAATTAGTTGTATTTGAGCGTGATTGCTGTGCAATAAATTATTGCGAAATCCGGGAGGAAAAACAACCGCCAATCTTATCTCTCCTTTTTTGAATGTTGCTTCAATTTCCTGATAAGAATAAACATTCTTTACTAAATTAAAATAACGGCTTGCAGATATTTCGTTAGAAATTTTGGTTGTTGCATCATCTTTTGATTGATCAAAGATGGCAAACTTTGAATTTTTTACTTCATTCGTTAATGCAAAACCATATAATAATATTTGAACAACCGGCATCCATATTAAAATGAACAAAGTGCGCTTGTCTCTCCATATGTGGAGCCATTCTTTTTTCACAAAAACGAAAAATTGTTTCATTATATAGCGATGGTTAATTCTTTTTATTAATTCAAGTATCAATTAAAATCTAACAACTATAAATTACTCGCTTCTAACTGCTTTTCTGGCTAAATGCAAAAACACATCATCCATTGAAGTAGCAGAATAATTTTTTATTAAGTTGGCTGGAGAATCTAATGCATCAATTCTTCCATCAACCATTATTGAAACGCGATTGCAATATTCCGCTTCATCCATATAATGTGTTGTAACAAAAATGGTAATACCCCTTGCCGAAGCTTCATAAATTAATGTCCAGAATTCTCTTCTTGTTATCGGATCAACGCCGCCAGTTGGTTCATCTAAAAAAACAATTGCAGGATCATGTACAATAGCAATTGAAAATGCAATCTTCTGTTTCCAACCAAGTGGCAATGCACGAACCAATGTTTTTTCTTTTCCTTCCAAATGCAATTCTTTTAAAAGCAACTCTGTTTTTTCTTTAATACGCTCATCGGTTAAACCATAAATGCCCGCATAAAATTTTATGTTTTCGCGAATAGTTAAATCTTCATACAAAGAAAATTTCTGACTCATGTAACCAATATTCTTTTTTATTTTTTCATTTTCTTTATACACATCGAAACCCGCAACGGTAGCGGATCCAGATGTTGGCAACGACAAGCCGCACAACATTCTCATTGCAGTTGTTTTGCCCGCACCATTTGCGCCAAGAAAACCAAATATTTCTCCTTTCTCTACATCAAAAGATATTTTATCAACGGCAGTAAAAGCACCAAACCGCTTCGTTAAATCTTTTGCAGTAATAACTTTTTCTTTTTGCATAATTTATTCTTTCATCAATGCCATAAAACAATCTTCTATGTTTGGTTCAATAGAATGAACTTCAAAATTTGTATAGTTTCCTTTTTGTGCAATCTGTTCTAACGTTTGTTTTGTATTTTCTTGCGACTTAAAAACAACGTGATGATATTGGCCGAATGGATAACAACTTTCAACAGCAGCATTTTCTTTAATTGCATTCATTAGCGGAAACATTTCATTTGCTTTAACCGCCCATAATGGTTTTTTAAATTCGGCAGTAATTCCTTTTGGTGTATTGATGGATAAAATTTCTCCTTTTTGAATTAATGCAACACGATCACACAAACTTGCTTCGTCCATATATGGCGTTGATACTAAAATGGTGATGCCTTGTAATTTTAAACGATGTAACATTTCCCAAAATTCTTTTCTCGAAACAGCATCAACACCGGTTGTTGGTTCGTCCAAAAACAATACCGACGGTTTGTGTATCAGCGCACAACACAGCGCCAGCTTCTGTTTCATGCCACCGGATAGTTGTCCGGCTTTGCGTGTTTTAAACGGTTCTATTTGTTGATAGATATCTTTTACTAAATCATAATTCTCTTGGATTGATGTATTAAATATTGTTGCGAAGAATTCTAAATTTTCCTGAACCGATAAATCTTGATATAAAGAAAATCTGCCGGGCATATATCCAACACGATTGCGAATTTGTTTATAATCTTTCACTACATCAAATCCATCAACAGTTGCACGACCGCTATCTGCAATTAAAAGGGTTGTAAGAATTCTGAACAAAGAAGTTTTTCCTGCGCCATCAGGTCCAATCAATCCAAAAATTTCTCCTTTATCAACTGTAAAAGAAATTCCTTTAACAGCATCCACTACTGTTTTTTTTATACGATAAGTTTTTACAATATTTTCAACTATTATCGATTGCATATTTATTAATTGAACTTTACTTCACCATACATTCCAATTTTTAATAAACCATCATTTTTCACATGAATTTTTATTGCATAAACCAAATTTGCTCTTTCATCTTTTGTTTGAATTGTTTTTGGAGTGAATTCTGCTTTATCAGAAATCCATGTAATAATGCCAGAATATTTTCTGTATTTGTTTTCGCTGCTATCTACTAATACCGTTACTTGCTGATTTAATTTTATTTGCGGCAATTGTGTTCCGGTAATGTATGCGCGCAATGTAATGGTTGATAAATCTGCAATTTTATATAATGCTTTTCCCGCTGAGGTTACTTCTCCGGCCATTGCATATTTGGTTAATACTGTTCCGTTAATTGGATTGGTAATATTGGTTCGTTTTAATTGATCTTGAATTTGTGCAACAGATTTTCGAAGCGGTTTATATTCACTCAAGATTGAATTATTTTGTGTGCCCGTTGTTGTTTCCTGAACATTTATTTGTTGTTCGTTCACTGCAATTTGTTTGTGTATAACATCAATTTGTGTATTTAAATCATCTAATTGTTTTGTTGTTGCTGCGTCTGCTTTAATCAATCTTTCTATTCGTGCTTTTTCATATAATGCATTATCTAATTGTGCTTTTTGAACAAGGATTTGATCTTGCAATAATTTTACTTGTGGTTTTACATCCATTGTTTTTTGATGTAATGCATCCATTGTAGCTTCAACTTGTGCTTTTTGTAATTGAAGCGGAACAGAATCAATCATACCAACAATACTATCTTTTGAAAGAACAGAACCTTCCTCAATATTTAATTGAATAATTTTTCCGGGCACTTCTGAAGAAACAATTACTTCATCAACCTCAAACGTTCCGGAAGCATCAGATGTTTGATTATTAAAATTACATCCTGTTATCAATGCGGCGATTAAACTAAAGTATAAGAATATTCGAAGTTTCATTGTTATTATTTTATGAGTTGAATGAATGATTATTTTTTATTGTTACCAATTACGTTTTGATAATTATATTGTGATTGTAATAATTGAATTTGATGAAGAATTAAATTTTGTCTTGCTTGATCTTCTGCATTTACTTGTGTAATATAATCGTGTGCGCTTAATACACCATTTTCTAACTGAGCGCTTGCGGCATTTTTAACCGATTCGCGTAAAGCAATAATGGCATTATCGTTTTTTAAAAGGTCTAAATATTTTATTATTTCTGCGCTTTGTTGTTTTTCAGAAATGTTTGTATTAAAAAGAAATGTTTCTTTTTGAACATCCAACGATTTTCTGTTAATGTTCAACAATTCTTTTTGATTTTTTAAAGTATATAGACTACCGAGATTCCAATTCAATCTTAAACCTCCGATTGAATACAAAGAAAAATCGTTGCTCAGCATATTTAATCCAGGACGACCATATCCCCCTTGCACAAACAAATTAAATTTAGGGCGAAGCTGTGTTTTCAATAATTCGTCCTGCAAATCATAAGTTCTTTTTTGATAATCGTAAAATAACAATTCGGGTCTGCGAATGCTATCTATTAGAACCGGCGCAATTGGCCTTTCCAAAATTGTATTTTCATCGAGTGAATTATTGATAAATAATCCAAGCATATCTAAATATGCTTTTTTGTTGGCTTTAAGTTCTATGCGAGATTGATCGGCTTGTAATAATTGAGCCGATAATTCGTCAACACTGCTTCGGTAGGCGGTACCGTTTGCTAACAATGCTTTTGCTTTATCAATTCCATTCTGAATATCTTTTTTTACAATTTCGTTTTGTTTTAATTGTTCATTCATTAATAAAGCACCAAAAAATAATTGATTAACCCTGTCGTACAATGCATATAATTCTACTTCCAAATTTTGTTGTTGAATTAGTTCATTCGTTTCTGATGTTTGTTTTTGATTTTTTATTACACCACCATCATATATTACTTGATCGACCTCTGCATATATCTTATACTGATCCTTGCTGTAATCGGGCATTGTAAAACCAGCGATGGGGATTTTAAAAGGAAAATTTGTAACGGCCGATTGATAAGTAGCCTGACCGCTTATAGAAAATGTTGGTAGCAGTCCTTTAGAAGCATTAGAGACGGTATATTCTTTTGTTTTGGAAATAAGTGCTCTTTGTTTGATTAGTGGATAATTTTTTGTTGAAAGTTGATATACCTGTTCAATCGATAGTTTTTGGGGTTGTTGACCATTCGTTGTATTGAACATCGAAAGAAAGAAAAGAATAATAAATGATTTCAAAAAAAAACACTTTAACCAAATAGTTAATTTTAGCATAGAAAATTATTTTTTAATTGATGCAATAATAAAATCAGCAATCAAAGTTTTGCGCTGTTCCATCATATTTCTAAATTGTAATTCATCAATATTCATTGTTAATTGAATCATTGGTTTCCCAACAAAAGGGAACACACACATTGATAACATATTTATAATTAAATGAGCCGGGCTAATAGATTTTATCAACCCCTTTTTAATTTCTTTTTCTATTTGCTCAGATAATTTGTGAACAGGCGGACGCTCTTTTCCAAACATTTTCATGCTGAAAGAATGAGGTTGTTTGTTTATTTCGTTCAACACAAATAAGGGCAGATAAGGGTTTTCGATAACTATTTCAATGTAATCATGTGTGAATTGCCGTATTTTATCAAAAAGCGAAAGATCTGAATTTAAAATAGTATTCATTCTTGGAAACAGTCTTGTAGCAGCCTCTTTAAAAATGACTTCAAATAATTTTTCTTTGCTTCTGAAATAATAATGTAAAAGCGCTTTATTTATACCGGCCTTATCGGCAATGTCCTGCATTCTTGCTCCTGCCATTCCGTTCTCCACAAAAATTTTTTTAGCAGCGATTAAAATTTTTTCTTCAGTTGATTGATCTTTTTTCTTAACCATATAATTTAACCAAATGGTTAACAAAGGTAATGGTTTATTATATTTGGAACCACTTTTTTGGGAAAGAAAAGATAAACGGAGATAATTAATTTTAGAATAAAAGGGGTTTCGGTTGCTTAAAAATTGTTGGAAAATAAAAAACCCCAACATTGCTGCTGGGGTTTTTTGGTGTGGTGGTGTGGGGCGCTCCGGAAGTTTTTGTTTAATTTATATCAGTTTACTACATACCCCTTTAAGTTATTTAAGCACTTACAATTTCGTTTCTATTTTCTATTCAAACCAATTCATTTTATTTTATTCCAATTCACTCCGCCTCGTATGTAGAATCGTATGTGAATTTTTTAACTAATTTTAAATACTGAAATTATGGCAAGCGTAAAAGTTTATGTAGAAAAACGTAATGACAAAGAAGGAATATTAATTGAAAAAAATGTTCCTATAATACTTTCTTTTTCATTCGATGGTCAAAGGTTAATAGAGTTTACAGGCGAAAGAATTGATATAAATAAATGGGATGCTGTAAAACAACGAGTTAAAAAAAGTGTTGGCGGTTCTTTAGAAATAAATGCACTAATTGAATCATTAGAAAATGAGGTATTACAAATTTATAGAGAGGCTAAAATTTCAAGAATACAACCTACACCAAAATATATTAAAGAAAGGCTTAGTAAAAATCAAAAGATT
>CAILAF010000563.1 GCA_903832075.1 uncultured Chitinophagaceae bacterium | reverse complement strand
CTACTTCTTTGCACAAATAAAAAATAAAAATTCTAATTTATACACCATAAATTATGGTTGTACACCAACCGAATGTGGATTAATAAAACAGGAAAGAGGATTAAATAAATATTTTATAAAAAACCAATTCTTTCAAAGTATTTGCCGCATTGAAAAAGAATAGTTTTTCCACAATTTGTTCAATAGTTTAATTACCCTATTTTTGCCATCCTAAAATTCTCTATTAACAATAAATAATTGTATGTCAGTTATTCAAAGCATTCGTGATAAAGGAGCCTGGATTATCTCAGGATTAATTGCATTAGCATTAATTGCGTTTATTCTGCAAGACAGGTTTTATGGAAGGGGAAACTTATTTAGCAATACTACTACCATTGGAAAAGTAAATGGCGAAAAGATTGAACGCAATCAATTCGAAGATGAAATTGCCTTTCAACAAAAAATGTATGGTCAACAAGCGCCACCCAGAGATCAAATGATACCCGGTGTTTGGAACCAAATGGTTAACAAGATTGTAATGCAAGAGCAATATGATAAATTAGGCCTTATTTGTTCTGCCAAAGAATTAGATGGAATTTTATTTGGAGATAATTCTCCGTTAAAAAGAGAATTTACCGATCCTCAAACCGGCCAATTCAAAGTTGATGAAGCCAAGCAAGCGTTTGCACAGATAAAAAAATCAAAGAATGAAGAGCAGCGAAAAATGATTAAACAGGTTTATATAGATCCTGCTATGGAAAGCAGCCTTCAAAATAAATATCAAACATTGTTACAGCATTCTGCATATGTTCCAAAATGGATGGTAGAAAAACAAATGGCAGACAATAACTCTATTTCTTCTGCTTCTTACGTTTATATTCCATATAGTAGCATTGCTGATAGTAGTATTAAAGTAAGCGATGAAGAAATTGGTTTATATATAAGAAAGCACTTGAAAGAGTTTGATAAAGAAGAAGAAGAAAGAACATTTACATATGTAACTTTTGATGCATCTGCAAACAGCGCAGATAGTAATTCAGTAAAAAGTGAATTAGAAGGATTAAAAAATGAATTTTCTACAACCGCCGATATAAAAGCCTTTTTGGCAAAGGCCGGAAGCGAAGTACAATATTACGATGGCTATGTTACCAAATCAAGTATTAAACAACGATATAGAGATTCAATAATAAAAACTGGCGTTGGAAAAATTTATGGTCCGTATTTAGACGGGTCTTCTTTTGCAATTGCAAAACTAATTAGCACAAAGAAAATGGCAGACACCGCAAAAGTTCGTCATATATTAATTGCAACGATTGATGGACAATCAGGACAAAGAATAAGAGAAGATAGTGTGGCAAAAAAATTAGCAGACAGCATTCAAACGGCCATTAAACACGGAGCAAGTTTCGACTCTTTGGTTGTTAAATATTCAGACGACCCAGGAAGTAAAACAAAAGGCGGACTCTATGATAATATTACAACGGGGCAAATGGTTCCAACATTCAACGATTTTTGTTTTAGCGGAAAGGTTGGAGATAAAGGAATTGTTGCAACAGAATATGGATATCATTATATAGAAATTCTTTCTTTAAAAGGAAATGAAGATGCCTATAAAATTGCATATCTAGCCAAGCAAATTTCTGCAAGCAACGAAACAGTAAGTGCTGCAAGTGCCGCCGCCGCCGAGTTTGCTGCAAAAATAAAATCCAGAAAATCTTTCGAAGAAAATGCACTTAAACTAAAAAAACCAATGCAATTTTCTGGAGAAGTAAAAGAAAACGACTTTAATATTCCTGCACTTGGTCAAAGCAGAACGCTGGTTAGGTGGTTGTTTGAACATAGCGACGGAGATGTTTCTGATCCAACGGAAGTAGCAGAAAAATATATTGTTGCTATTGAAACAGGAAGCAACAAACCGGGAGCGCCGTCAATTCAATTAACTCGTCCGTTAGTTGAAGGATTTGTTCGTAATGAAAAGAAAGCAAAGCAAATCATAGAAAAATTAAAAGGCAGCTCTTTAGATGCAATAGCAAAGAGCGCAAATGTTTCTGTTCAAAAAGCCGATAGCCTTTCTTTTGGAAATTTATTTGTTCCGTCTGTTGGTAATGAAATTAAATTAGTTGGTGCTGCATTTAATAAAAACTATCAAGGAAAAATTAGCGAACCAATTGCCGGAAATACCGGAGTGTTCGTGGTTCAAGTAAATAATGTTGGAGCTGTTTCTGGCGGCGGCGTAGAAGCATCTGTTCGTCAACAATTGTTACAAACACAAAAAATGGAAGTAAATCGCGGAATGAACGCATTGCGCAAGTCCGCAACAATAAAGGATTATAGAAGTAAGTTCTTTTAGCCAATCAAAAAAATATAAAGTTAAACCTCGCAATTTGCGGGGTTTTTCTTTTACCGAAAACAAATGGCGTTGGTTATTTGTATTTTTACAGGGTATGAATGAACTAATTGTAAATAAAGTTGCAGAAAGCGGATTAATTAGTTTTGATTTAGAAGAATTATATCCGAAAGGAGAAATAAAAATATTTGATCTGAAAGATTATTTATTTATGGGATTGATATTGAAAGAAAAAGAGTTTAGAGCTGCATTATTATTGATTGATTGGGAACAATACCGAAATAAATATGTTGCCATTTCTTGTTCGGCTGATGCTGTAATTCCCATGTGGGCAAATATGTTGGTGGCAAGTTATTTACAACCGTTTGCAAAAGATGTTGTTTTTGGTGATGAAAAAAAATTAATTGAAACTGTTCTTTCAAAAAATATTGAAGCAATTAATACAGATGAGTTTAGTGATAAAAGAATTGTAGTAAAAGGCTGCGGCGAAATCTCTATTCCGGAAAGCGCGTATGTTGCTATCACCAATAAACTTCGACCTGTTGCTAAAAGTATTATGTACGGCGAACCTTGCAGCACTGTTCCTATTTATAAGAAAAAATAAAATACGCTATTTTTTTTGAGCAATAAAAGTTTGCAAGCCAACAAGTGCCTGTTTTTTTATTTTGTTTTGCATCCACGAAGTCCAGCCAAATAAAATTCCCGGAACGCCCAATGCTTGTTTGCTCCATTTATATAAATTAAAATAATCAGTGTGTTCGATAATCAAACCAGCTTTAATTTTTAAATGCGCTTTTATATGATTGATGACTTTTCTTTTTTGCGGTCCAAATAAATAAGTTGCGGTCCAATTACAAGTTGCATATTCTTCATCCAACAAAATAATATTATCATACACCAACGAAAAATCGGTTGCTCTTTTACAAAGCATTTCCCACATGGCTTGTGGTTCTCCATTTTGTAAAATTCCCAAAACCGGATCGTTAAAAACCACATCCTTTGCATAACAAGAGTGCATGGTTGAATAATCTAATTTTTGAAATGCTCCATAAAATTTTTCAATTAATTCTTTATTAGATATAGACATTCGTTTTATTTTTTAGTGAGCCACTAACCAATTTTCTCCAACACCTAATTCTGCTTCTACCGGAACACCGTTTGGTAAAACCAAAGCAGAGCGCATGTTTTCAAGGATTAGTGGTTTTAAAATTTCTAATTCTTTTTCTACTGCATCAAAAACCAATTCATCATGCACTTGCAAAATCATTTTACTTTCTAAATTTTCTTTTTGCATTGCCGCATGAATTTTTATCATCGCCAATTTAATCATATCGGCAGCGCTTCCTTGTATTGGAGAATTAATTGCATTTCGTTCTGCAAAACCGCGAACGGTAAAATTAGAAGAGTTTATATCTCGCAGCCATCTTTTTCTTCCCATTAATGTTTGTACAAAACCGGTTTCTCTTGCAAAGTTTATTGTATCATCCATGTATTTATTAATGCCGGAAAATTCTTTTTTGTAATTATCAATAATTTCCTTTGCTTCTGTTCTTGATATTCCCAAATTATCTGCCAATCCAAATGCACCTTGTCCGTAAATAATTCCAAAGTTTACACTCTTTGCTTTGTAACGCATTTCTTTTGTAACATCGGCTTCGGCAACATTATAAACTTTTGCCGCGGTTGCGGTATGAATATCCTTTCCGTTTTTAAAAGCATCACACATATTTACATCACCACTAATGGCTGCGACAATTCTTAATTCAATTTGAGAATAGTCGGCGCTAATCAATAATCTATTTTTTTCTCGCGGGATAAATGCTTTTCTAATTTCTTTTCCGCGATCTGTTCTGATGGGAATGTTTTGAAGATTAGGATTATTGCTCGATAGTCTTCCTGTAACCGCAACGGCCTGCGCATACGATGTATGAACGCGACCTGTTTTTGGATTTATCATCTCGGGCAAAGCATCAACATAAGTTGATTGTAATTTTGTTAGTTCTCTGAAGGTTAAAATATCATCTGCTATAGAATGTCCACGGGCTGCGAGTTTCAGGAGAATATCTTCACCTGTTTGATATTGACCGGTTTTTGTTTTTTTTGCAGAATCATCCAGCTTTAATTTATCAAACAAAACTTCGCCCAATTGTTTTGGTGACGCCAAATTGAAACGAACACCCGCTTCTTTATAAACTTTTTCTTCTGCATTTTTTGCATCACGCGATAATTCTTTGCTATATTCTTTTAAAAAATTTTCATCAATTTTTATTCCTTCAAATTCCATATCGGTTAAAACTTTCACCAACGGGTTTTCAACTTCATAAAAAACGCGTTCAACATTTTTTTCTTTTAATAAAGGATGTAGTGCATGTTTTAATTGCAAAGTAATATCGGCATCTTCTGCGGCGTAATCTTTTATCTTTTCTACATCAACATCACGCATATTGCCCTGTAGTTTTCCTTTCTTTCCAATCAACTCTTCAATATGCACCGGGTCGTATTGTAAATATTGAGCACTCAGCAAATCCATGCTACGCTTGCCTTCCGGTTCAATTACATAATGGGCCAACATGGTATCATAAACATTTCCTTTCAATTCTACGCCGTACCATTTCAATACCAACAAATCGTATTTTATATTTTGACCAATCCAGGTTTTTGATTCATCATCAAAAAGAATTTTTAGTTGCTGAAGAATTTTTTTAGTTGCCGATTTCTCTGATGAACAAGGAATATAATATGCTTCGTGTCCTTTAAAAGAGAAACTCAAACCAACCAACTCTGCCTGATTCGCATCTAATCCGGTTGTTTCGGAATCGAAACAAATTTCTTTTTGTGATTGAAGTGTTGTAATTAATTCATTTATTTTTTTATCATCATCAATTAAATGATAAACATGTTTTGTGTTGTTAATATTTTTTGCAGCAATTAAACTTGATTGCAATATTTCTTCAACAACTTCTTTTTTTTCGCTTTTCGCTTTTGACCTTTCGTTTGCTACAACGTTGCCAAACAAATCGGTTTGAACGCCAATTGGCGCAGATTGAAACAAGTTGAAGTCCTCTCCCAGTATGCGCTTCCCAAGTGTTTTAAATTCTAATTCAGCAAATATTTCTTTTAGCTCTTCTTTATTCCATTCTTTCATTTTAAAATTCTCTTCATGAAAATCAACCGGCGAATTAGTAATGATAGTTGCTAATTTTTTACTCATGATGGCGTTCTCTTTTCCGGCTCTTATCTTTTCTCCAAGAGACCCTTTTATATTATCGGCATTTGCTAAAACATTTTCAAGTGTACCATATTCTTTTAATAATTTGGCAGCAGTTTTTTCGCCAATACCGGCAATACCGGGAATATTATCAACCGCATCACCCATCAATCCTAAAATATCAATTACCTGATCCACTCTTTCTATATTCCATTTTTCACAAACTTCTTTTGGTCCCATTATTTCAACATCACCACTTTGATAAGCGGGTTTATAAATATTAATTCCATCGCGCACCAATTGACCAAAATCTTTATCCGGCGTAACCATAAAAACTTCGTAACCCACATCGTGTGCCTGCCAGGCCAATGTGCCAATAACATCATCGGCTTCATATCCTTCAACGCCAATAACAGGAATATTAAAGCCTTCAATAATTTTTTTTATATCAGGAACAGATGCCAATAAATCTTCGGGCGCATCCTGTCTGTTTGCTTTATAATCAGCAAAGTCTGTATGGCGCTCTGTTTTTCCTGCAACATCAAAGCAAACGGCTATGTGCGTTGGTTTTTCTTTGTTGATCAATTCAAACAAGGCGTTAGTAAAACCAAATTGAGCATTAGTATTTTTTCCTTTTGATGTGATACGGGGATTGCGAATAAGCGCATAATAAGCACGAAAGATTAATGCAAATGCATCAATAAGAAATAATTTTTTTGGCATGTGGCTAAGGTAGAGAAAGGTTTGCATAAAAAAGAAGGCACCCACTTTTGAGATGCCTTCTTTTTTTAAACAAAAATTAAATTATTTAATTCCGTATTTATATTTATATCGTTCGAACAATTGTTTTTGTTTATTCTCCAAACTAACTTGTCTGCCTTGTATAAAAGCATATACCACATTGCTGCTTTTCATATCCAATATATCTCCATCAGACACAACAATGTTTGCGTCTTTACCGGCCTCCAGACTTCCTGTTCTATCATCAATACCCAAAATCTTCGCAGCATTTAGTGTGATTGCTTGTAATGCTTGTTCTTTAGTTAAACCATAAGTGGCAGCGGTTCCGGCATTATAAGAAAGATTACGATAACGACTTTCGTCGTGTGTATCATTCAGCGCAAACAACACCCCCGCTTTTTGTAAAGTAGCAGGCGTTTTATATGGTTGATCTATGTCATCATCTTCAGTTGCCGGTAATGCATGTTCTTGTCCTAAGATGACAGCAATATTATTTGCTTTTAAGATATCTGCAATTTGAAAACTTTCGCTTCCACCAACAATCACAACTTCAAATCCAAAATCTTTTACAAAATCAATTGCAGACAACATTTGTTTTACTTGATCGGCATGAACAAATAATTTTTGCTTTTTTTCAAACAAGCCTTTTACTGCTTCAAATTTTAAATTAGTTTCTTTATGAGAAACCTCTTGTAAATATGCCCTTGCTTGTCTGAAAAAAGAATTTAATTGTTCAACTTTTTCTAATGCTAATTTTGTTGGATCAGATTGTTCTCCGCCTGCTGCGCCACCCCTTCCTCCCGGAAACATTCCCGCAGGTGGAGCACCGCCACCACCCCTTCTGCCAAAGCGTTGAATAAAGCTTGGCATATTAATATGAATTCCGTTCTCATATTTGTATGCCGCATCTTCCCAGTTCCACGCATCCAACTGAACCACAGAGGAAGATCCGCTTATTTCCCCTCCTTCCGGTGTGATACTTGCCAATAAAATTCCGTTTGCTCTTAGAGTGCCTATAACTTTTGAATCAGTATTGTATGCAACAATAGAGCGAACACTGGGGTTTAAATCACCGATTTCTACGTAATCATTACTTCCCCTAACACCATTGGCAATTTCTTTTAAACCCAGGTCTGTTGATGATAAAATCAAACCGGGATAAACCTGTTTACCTTTGGCATCAATAACTTTATCATCTTTTCCTGTAGTAATATCGGTACCCACACGAACAATTTTTCCGTTGTTCACTTCAATGCTTGCATTTTCAATAACAGTTCCGTTACCAACATGAACAGTTCCGTTAACGATATATAATTTTCCCTTGAATTCTTTTGCGGGATAAACAGTTTCTTGCGCTTTTGAAAAGCCAACCAGCAACAATAAAACCGCAAGACTAAAAAATATTTTTTTCATGATTGATAGATTTAATTGTTAATGATATCATCTTCCTGAACATCGATAGTAATTAAACCATCATGATGATCATGATCACCGCAGCTTAAAATATATTGCCAGCTTGGTTCTGCTGCGCGTACAGGTGCGCCGCTTCTTTTTTCACCATTCATTTTTTGAACCAATCGATTTCTTTCGGCCGCAATTCTCTTTCTTGTTTCAAGATCTTTTCCTCTGTCGAAATAAACAATACCATCAACAATAGTTTGTTCTGCCATAGCATAAATGCTCAATGGATGAGCACTCCATACAACGATATCGGCGTCTTTTCCCACTTTAATACTTCCCACTTTATCAGAAACGTGTAATGCTTTGGCGGGATTTAATGTTACCATTTTTAAAGCATCTTCTTCACCAACTCCACCATATTTGACAATCTTGCCGGCTTCCTGATTTAATCTGCGGGCTTGTTCAGCATCATCAGAATTGATACAAACATTCAAACCAACTTTTTGCATGATGGCTGCGTTGTATGCCATTGCATCAACCACTTCTTGTTTGTAATACCACCAATCAGAGAAAGTAGAAACGTTTGATCCGTGTGCTTTCATTTTATCTGCAACTTTATAACCCTCAAGGATGTGTGTGAAAGTGTTGAATTTGAATCCAAACTTATCACCGATTCTCATTGCTGCTGTTATTTCGCTTTGTACATATGAGTGACAGGTGATGAAACGTTTTTTATTTAAAATCTCAACCAATGCATCTAATTCCAAATCTCTTCTGGTATGTGTTGGATCCAATTTCATTGCAGCTTCATAATCTCTTGCTCGAGTGAATGCATCATTCATTACCTGATCAACTCCCATTCTTGTATCAGGAAAGCGATTGTTGTTTTGTGAAGTAGTACGTTTTACATTTTCGCCCAATGCAAATTTGATGAAAGGATCAGCTCCTTTGAATTTTAATTCTTCATCATTACTGCCCCAGCGTAATTTGATAAGTTGAGTTTGTCCGCCAATGGTATTAGCAGAGCCGTGTAAAATATGCGATGATGTAACACCGCCGCTTAACTGGCGATAGATATTGATGTCTTCTGGATTTAAGTTATCACCAATTCTCACTTCTGAGGTTACAGATTGTGCTCCTTCATTAATAGAAGCAGCAGCAATATGTGAATGCTCGTCAATGATTCCGGCAGTTACATGTTTGCCGGTACCGTCAATAACTTTAGCACCATCAGCAGAAATATCTTTTCCAATTTTTGAAATCTTACCATTCTTTAGTAAAACGTCAGTGTTTTGCAATACCCCGTCTTTTTCATTGGTCCAAACGGTTGCATTTTTTATTAAGATGGTTTCTTGTTTTGGCAATTCTTCAAAACCATAACCATCAAACGGATAAGTAACCTTTGCTAAATTTTTCGGCGCATTTATTTTTCTCTTAATTGTATCTAAAGAAGAAGCTGCAGATTTAGCTACTGTTGCAACCCATGTAAATTTATTTCCTGCCGTATCTTCTCCGCTGCCATTCCAGGCGTCTCCATTAATGAAACCACTTAAGCGAAATTGAGGTTGTACAGGTGCTGCTGTTGCTGCACCACCACGACCACCACCGAAACCGCCACCACCAAATCCTCTGCGTTGTGGTGTTGTAGAGAAACTAAGTTTCACAGTTTTACCATCAGTTGTAAATTTTCCTGTTAGCGTATCTTTTCCGATAACATTCGCTGTTGTTGCATTTCTTACATCTATTGTATAGTTGATATTTCCGGTAGACGAATTGATGACAAGATTATAAGTTCCTTTTATATCATTCCAGGCTGATTCGTTCACACCATATTTTTCTCCTTGTACCCAGTTTTGAAGAATGGTAGAAGTTTCTTTGAACACCGGACCGCTTGTAATAATAAAGTTGGCTAATTTGCCTTCATCAACGCTTCCCACCTTGTCGTAAACATTTAATAACGTAGCAGGAACTTTTGTTAGAGCATCTAAAGCCTTCGTTTCACTTAGACCATAATCTAAAGCCTTTCTAAGATTGGTTAAAAAAAGCTTTGGATCTCTGAGATCTGCCGTAGTTAACGCAAATGGAATATTTGCTTTTTCAAATGCGCCCGCATTTGTTGGTGCCAATTCCCAATGTTTCATGTCTGCCAAAGAAACCAACCTTGCATCATTTGGATCTTCTACATCCATTGCCTGCGGAAAGTTCAGAGATAAGATATAAGTAGCTTTCGTGGCAGCAATATCAGTAATTCTTTGATACTCGTTACCTCCGCCTTTAATAATATATTGAACACCAAACTCATCGCCAATCCTGTCGGCACGTAGGTCATTCCATTTATCGTCAGCCTCAAAAATTTGTGGTAATGATTGATTATTATTCCACGCTTGTAAGGATAAATTGATTCCTTCTTTGGGTGATTTGTTGTTTTTATACCATTGTGCATCTAAATAGGTTTGACGCAATAGCGCAATGGTTCCCATCATGCTGCTTGGATAACTTTGAGAGGAGGTCCCCTTGCTTAATGAATAATGCGCAGAAGCCTGTTCTTTTATAATAACAAAATTATCCTTTGTGTTTGCTAATGTTACAATCGTTCCGGTTCCCCGTGCAATACCATCTTTAACATGTGAAAGAACAGTTCCAAATCCGGATTCACGCAAGGGTTTGGCTTTGCTGTCATCAATAGTAAATAATTTAGAAGCATCTACTTCCGGTTTGATTGCTTGATTCCAATTATAAGCACCTTTTGTGTTGGAATTGAGTTGTGCCGGCTGATTACCACCACCACCGCCAAAACCACCAGCACCCGGCTGTCTCTGTGGTGTAGCCAATCCATAATCTGTATAAATATCAATGAAAGAAGGATAAATGTATTTATCCTTACAATCTATTACTACTGCATCTTTTGGTACAATAATGTTTGCACCAACTGAAATAATTTTTCCCTCTTTGATTATAAGGGTTGCGTTGGTTATAGTTGTTTGCGCGTCTTTAACGATCGTAGCATTAGTAAAAGCATAACAGCTTGTTCGCTTGTCTGCTACTCCGTTTACCTGAAACGTTTCTTGTGCCTGTAATAAACCGACAAAGAAAACTCCAAATAGAAAGAGTTTTAGTTTTCTCATAATTAAAAAAGTTTAGAATGGTAGAAGATTAAAACTACGCAAATCATTTGATGAGAAAAACCACTCATCATTTTTTCGGTAGACGGCCCTGCATAAAGGATGAATTATGTATCTGAAAAAGAATTAATTTGGTTAACCCATTTTTGAAAAGGCATAAAAAATCTACAGACGTTTGCTTGTTGTAAAAATGATGCAAGTAAAAAGAACGTTATTTATGAAAGAGTGGTTGAGATTTAGTACAAAAATTTTTAACGCCCTATAAATACCATTAAGATCTGTATATCGCTCGGGTTTACACCACTAATTCTGCTGGCTTGTCCTATTGTTGTAGGTTTTATTTTTTTGAATTTTTGTAACGCTTCTGCCGAAAGTGCTTGCACTTTGTTGTAATTAAAGTTTTCTGGAATGATCGTATTTTCCAGTAATCCCATTTTGTCTACAAGCGCCTGTTCTTTTTCTATATATTTATT
>CAILAF010000562.1 GCA_903832075.1 uncultured Chitinophagaceae bacterium | reverse complement strand
TGGCTGGGCTTAACCATAGACCTAGAAAAAAATTAAATTACAAAACACCATGGGAGGTATTTTGTGAGATGGCTTCACTTGATATCAATGATCCACTAGGTGTTGCATTTATGAGTTGAATTCGCGCTGTTTTATTTGTTGGGACTGGGATCAGCCTAAGATATTTAAAAAATTCTTACAAATGGAATGATCTTCTAAGTAAAATCGCCCGCGAGCTAAAAGGTAACGATGAGTATTATTTGGACATAAAATCAACCTGCCAAGAAAATGGTAAATACAAGTTTGATAAAGTAGCTAGTATTTTGGAAAACGAATTTAATAAACAAGTAATGGCTGATAAAAATGGTCACTTTAAAGTAGTTAATGATATTTTTTATAGTAATATGAATAATGAAATTAACCTGAGTAGATTCAAAATATACATATCAAATATTCTTTCTACAATCGAACTGAAAGAAGAAATGAGAGAAGAAATTGCTGAATTAAAAAAGATACGTAAGAATATTAGCTCAGTAATTACAACAAATTATGATAAGTTTATTGAAGAAATATTTGAGTTTAATCCTCTGATTGGAAACAATATTTTATTAAGCAATCCTTATGGATCAGTATACAAAATACACGGATGTGTTTCAGATATTAATAAAATAATCATAACCTCTGAAGACTACGAAACTTTTTTAAAAAAATATGAATTAATAAGAGCCCAGCTTCTATCCTTATTTATCCATAATCCAATTATATTCATTGGTTATAACCTTGCTGACGAAAATATAAAAAACATCCTAAAAACCATTTTCACATACATTGAACCAAACTCAGACGATGCTGAGAAAATAAGAAAAAACTTTCTTTTAGTCGAGTATGAACCTGGATCAGATTGCGTAGATATTAGTGATCATGATATTGACATGGAGGGGTTTTCAACAATTAGAATAAATAAAATTAAAACCGATAACTACAAAGCGATTTATGCATCTTTATCAGATTTACATTTGCCTATATCTGCAATGGATGTAAGGAAAGTTCAGGATATTTTTAAAGAGATCTGTTCTGGTGGAGAAATAAAGGTAAATATTACTGAAGATCTAGAATCGCTTAAAAATAGCGATAGGATACTTGTAATTGGTTCAGCAAAAACTATTAAATATGAGTATCATAACTCATCAGAAATGATGGCAAATTATTTTAAAATAATTGACGAGGCAAACTCTCAAATTTTAATGTTGATTAATAAACATAAGATTAGCAAGCAGCAATTTTTTCCAGTATTTGGATTTAGTACAATAAATAATGAAATTAAAGAAATTGATCAGTTAAAAAGACAACAAATTGAAAAGCTAAAAACCACAAAATATTCAATAAAACCCTCTAGTAAAACAAAACATAGCACTATTGAGTTAATCGAAGCAGATAAGTCTATTTCTAATAGCAATAAAAATGATGCCATTATGTGGTCATTACTAGAAGGAATCATAGAATTAGATGATATTGAATTTTATCTGCGTAAATATAGTAAAAAAGATGACACCAATTATCGGAAGTTATTATGTGCTTACGATTTTAAAAAATACGATACATCACCGGATGAAGTACAGCAGACTTCTTTTACAAGCGGAGAATACAATGCCTAACTGTCAAGAACTTTACCAACAAGCAAACCATTTGCCGCCCTTAGAAAAATTACATCTGGCTGAATTGTTACTGGCAGATCTGGATACACCCGATCCGGAGATTGATGTTATTTGGAGAGATGAAGCGCAAAAAAGGTGGCAGGCTTACCAAGCTGGAGAATTAAAAACGGTTAGT
>CAILAF010000561.1 GCA_903832075.1 uncultured Chitinophagaceae bacterium | reverse complement strand
CGAGTGCTTTTGTACCGCAGTAAAATATTTTGTTGAATTAATTATGACGAAGGAAGAATTAAAAATAAAAATTACCAAAATACTATCAACTGCAATCATTGATGAGAGTGGTGAATGGATAAATGTTTCTGTGGAAGCAAATGAATTCAGATCATTCATGGAACAGATTCGTTCCGATAAAGATTTAGATCTCGATTATTTATTTTGTTTGACTTGTGTTGATTGGAAAACACATCTTACAACTGTATATCATCTTTCATCAACAAATACCCGTCATTGCATTGTTGTAAAAGTGAAGTTAGATAGAAATAATCCTGAAGTAGAAACCATTTGCGATATATGGCGCACTGCTGAATTGCACGAACGTGAAGTGTTTGAAATGTATGGTGTAAAGTTTTTACATCACCCCGATTTAAGATTATTGATTTTGCCGGATGATTTTGTAGGATTTCCATTACGAAAAGATTTCGAAGATCCGATTAACATGATTAAGCTGTAATATGTTTGAAGAAATAGGCACAACAGACGAAGGCGATTTATTAATTAATGTAGGACCACAACATCCTGCCACTCATGGCGTGTTGCATTTGGTGCTTACATTGAATGGAGAGATAATTAAAAAAGTTGAACCCCATCTTGGATATATTCATCGTTCCATAGAAAAAATGTGTGAGAGTTTATCTTACCGCCAATTTATTTATGTTACGAGTAGAATGGATTATTTATCTGCACACATTAATAATCATGCTTGCGCATTGGTTGTTGAAAAAGCGTTGAATGTTGAAGTGCCGCAACGTGCTCAATATATTCGTGTCATTATGGATGAGTTGACAAGAATTGCATCTCACGAATTATGGTGGAGTGCGATGTGTATGGATTTGGGTGCATTTACACCGTATTTTCTCGCATTCAGAGAAAGAGAAAAGATCAATGAAATAATGGAAGAAACTTGCGGGGCAAGATTAACCATGAATTATATGGTTCCTGGTGGTGTGATGGCAGAATTGCATCCGGATTTTCAAAAACGAGTAAAAGCATTTATTGTTGATTTTAAAAAAACATTGCACGAATACAACGAATTAGTTACGGGTAACATTATTTTTCGAAACAGAATGAAAGGTGTTGGATATATTTCAAAAGAAGATGCTATTTCGTATGGTTGTACCGGTCCTGTTGCAAGGGCAAGCGGAGTAAAATCTGATATCAGAAAAATTGCACCTTATGATGTATATGATAAAATTGAGTTTGATGAAATTATCGAAACAGGTGGCGATTGCTTTACTCGTTATGTAGTTCGCATTAAAGAAATGAGTCAAAGTATTCGCATCATCGAACAATTAATTGATAATATTCCTGAAGGAGATTTTCAGGCAAAAACAAAAGCTGTTTTAAAATTACCGAAAGGAGAATTCTATCAAAGAGTTGAAACAGCACGTGGCGAATTGGGTGTGTACATTGTTAGCGAAGGTGCTGCACAACCTTACAGAATTAAATTTCGTTCACCGGGATTTTCTAACTTAAGTGTATTGGATCATATGGTTCGCGGATATAAGATCGGAGATTTTATTGCAGCAATGGGAACATTGGATTTAGTAATTCCGGATATTGATAGATAAATAGAATTATGATTGATATGTTATGAATGATGAATTCAAAAACTCATAACTCATCAATCAAAACTTATAACTCGTAACATGTTTAGTTTAGAAGGATTAACAAATATTATTCACGAATGGTTAAATGCGCATTTGTCTGCAACCTTAGCATTGTTAGCCGAATTTGTTTTGGTTGGCGTTGCAGCCATTGGGCTCTTTGCTGTTCTAGGGCTTGGTTTGGTTTGGATGGAACGTAAAGTAGCAGCAGTGATGCAAATACGTTTAGGACCAAACAGATTAGGACCGAAAGGAATTTTTCAAACATCAGCCGATACTGTGAAGTTGATAATGAAGGAAGCATTAACACCATCTAATGCGGATAAATTTTTATTTAATCTGGCACCTTTTGTTGTAATTATTGTTGCCATGATGATATTAGCACCTATTGCATTTGCTAAAGGTTTTCAAATATGGGATATTAATATTGGTGTGTTATATGTAACTGCGGTTTCTTCATTATCTGTGATTGGAATTTTAATGGCAGGATGGAGTAGCGGTAATAAATATTCTTTATTGGGTGCTATGCGTAGCGGCGCACAAATTGTGAGTTACGAATTATCTGCAGGATTATCTATCATTTCAATTATTGTATTAACAGGCAGTTTAAAAATTTCTGATATTGTTGCATCGCAAGAAAATGGTTGGTGGTTATTTAAAGGACATATTCCCGCCATCATTTCTTTTGTGATTTTTATAATTGCAGCAACTGCAGAAACAAACAGAGCTCCATTTGATTTGGCAGAAGCTGAAAGTGAATTGACTGCAGGCTTTCATACAGAATATGGCGGAATGAAATTCGCATTATTCTTTTTATCAGAATACATCAACATATTTATTGTATGTGCTATTTGTGCTACTTTATTTCTAGGTGGATGGATGCCCCTACACATTGGTCATTGGACAGCATTTAATCATATCATGGATTATATTCCATCTTCAATATGGTTCTTTGGGAAAACGATTTTCTTAATTTTTGTGATCATGTGGTTTCGATGGACTTTTCCAAGATTGCGTGTTGATCAATTATTGAATTTAGAATGGAAATATTTATTGCCGATTAGCATGTTTAATATTTTGCTGGTAACACTAATTGCAATAATGGGATGGCATTTTTAAGTTGATTAAAAAGTGATGATGTTTTAAAATAAAATTTGATTTAATAAAATAAAATGTTTTTAAAAGATTATATATCAGATGTGTATAAGGCAACAAAATCTTTGCTTACTGGCATGAAGTTGACCGGTTATTATTTTACGCATCACAAAGAAATTATTACACAAGAATATCCCGATAATAGGGCTACATTAAAATTAGCTGATCGTTTTAAAGGAGAAGTGTGGATGCCGCATGATGAAAATAATCAACATGCATGCACTGGTTGTTCATCATGCGAAATTGCTTGTCCGAATGGCACAATAAAAATCATTAGTAAGTTTGAAATTAATGCTGAGGGCAAAAAGAAAAAAGCCATTGATCAACATATTTATCGTTTAGATATGTGTACAATGTGCGGATTGTGTATTGAGGCTTGTCCTACAAATGCTATTCATATGAGAAACACTTTTGAGCTAAGTGTTTTTGATAGAAATCATTTAATTAAACGGTTAAATCAACCAGATTCAAAAGTTAGGGAGGGCGTAGAATAATGAATGCTTCTGTAATTATATTTTATTTAATTGCTGCCTTTATTTTAATAACGGGTATTGTAGCAGTTAACAGCAGAAAAATATTTCGTTCTGCTATTGCATTATTGTTTTCATTAACAGGTATTGCAGGATTATATTTTTGGATGGATGTTAATTTTATTGCAGCCGTACAAATTATAGTTTATGTTGGCGGTATTGTGGTATTAATTATTTTCTCCATTTTCTTAACGCATCATTCAGGAGAAGAAATGCCAAAGCCTCCAGTAACGAGAACAATCTTTTCATTACTTGCTGTATTAGCCGGACTTGGATTGATTGTTAGATTAATTAATCAACATGGTTTTAAAAACATTAATGACCAACCATTTAATACAGAAGTTTCAGAAATAGGATCACAAATGTTAAGCACAACTGAACACGGTTATGTTTTACCATTTGAATTAGTGAGTATGTTATTATTAGCTGCCATGATTGGCTGCATTGTGATAGCGTTAAAAGCAAAACCAGAAACAAAATGAACGAAGTACCAGTAACACATATTTTATTTTTAAGTACGGCTTTGTTTTTTATTGGCATGTACGGCTTATTTACACGTCGCAACATGATTACTATGTTGATGGCTGTTGAATTAATTCTGAATAGTGTAAACATCAACTTTGTTGCATTTAATAAATATTTATATCCCGGAAAATTGGATGGAGTATTCTTTACAATATTCATAATTACCATTGCCGCCGCAGAAGCTGCAGTTGCAATTGCCATCATAATTAATTTATATAGAAGTCATAATTCCATTGATGTGGAAGATGCAAGCGAAATGAAATATTAAAACGATGAACAACTATTCTTATATAGCATTGATTCCTTTATTGCCCTTAGCAAGTTTTTTGATATTGGGTTTATTCGGAAGAAAATATTTTAAAACTTTTTCAGGAACAATTGGTACAGCATCATTATTAGCATCAACAATCTTATCCTTATATACTGCGTACAATTATTTTTTTATTGATGGAAAAGTAAATGGCGTATTTCAAAAAATCATTGCCTTTAAATATACATGGCTTCAATTCTCTCCAAATGTATCCATTGATATGGGTATCATTATAGATCCAATTTCTGTGATGATGCTTGTAGTAGTAAGTTTTGTTTCATTGATGGTTCATTTATTCAGTTTGGGTTATATGAAAGGAGAAGAACGTTTTGCAACGTATTACGCTTTTCTTTCTTTGTTTACTTTTTCAATGTTAGGATTAGTCTTATCATCCAATATTTTTCAGATATATATGTTCTGGGAATTAGTGGGAGTTTCATCATTCCTATTAATCGGATATTATTTCGAAAAACCATCAGCAGTTGCTGCTGCAAAAAAAGCATTCATTGTCACACGTTTTGCTGATCTTGGATTTTTAATTGGTATTTTAATCTTGGCATTTTATAGTGGTACTTTAGATTTTGGAATGTTAATTGAAAAATTAACTTCAGTTCAATCATCTGAATATATTAATATTACTTCAGCATCATTTCTTGGTGCTTCGATGTTAACATGGGGATTGACTTTAGTATTCATTGGTGGTGCAGGTAAATCAGCCATGTTCCCATTACATATTTGGTTACCCGATGCAATGGAAGGCCCAACGCCAGTTTCAGCTTTGATACATGCTGCTACTATGGTTGTTGCCGGTGTTTATTTAGTAGCAAGATTATTTCCTGTTTTTTCTATTGATGTAACTGCATTACAAATTGTAACGTATGTTGGCGCATTCTCTGCATTGCTTGCAGCTATCATCGCTTGTACACAAACAGATATTAAAAGAGTGTTGGCTTATTCAACTATGTCGCAGATTGGTTATATGATGTTTGCATTGGGTGTTTCAAAATATGGTGGAGAAAATGGATTAGGTTATATGGCTTCCATGTTTCATTTATTTACACACGCATTTTTTAAATCATTATTATTTCTTGGCGCAGGTGCTGTGATACATTTAGTGCACAGCAATGAAATGAAAGACATGGGCGGCTTAAGAAAATTAATGCCGATAACTCATATTACATTTTTAATTGCCTGTTTGGCAATTGCCGGTATTCCACCGTTTGCAGGATTTTTTAGTAAAGAAGAAATTTTATTGGCTGCATTCAATTCAAACAAAATAATTTACGGAGTTGCGGTATTTACTTCTGCACTCACTGCATTTTATATGTTCCGCTTGTATTATAATATTTTTTGGAGTAAAGAAGCACATGTACATGATGCACATCATGGAGAAGGAACATTCTCTATGAAATTACCATTGATTATTTTAGGTGCTTGTGCATTAGCAGCAGGCTTTGTTCCAATTTCATCATTGGTTACAACTGATGGCGCTGCTTTGGAAACACATGTTGATATTGCTTTTTCTGCATTGCCGGTTTCATTGGCAATTGTTGGAATTTTATTAGCAACATTTTTATATAAAAGTGAGAACAGTAAACCTCAAACTATTGCAACTTCTTTAGGTGGGTTATATAAAGCAGCGTATAAGAAATTTTATATTGATGAAGTTTACCTATTTGTAACTAAGAAAATTGTTTTCAATCTTATTGGCAGACCAGCTGCATGGGTTGATAAAAATATTGTAGATGGTTTCATGAATTTATTGGCAACATCAACTGGAAAAATTTCAGAATTAATAAAAGGATTTCAATCGGGTAAAGTACAGAACTATGCTTTGTATTTCTTTGGTGGCATAATTGGATTAGCTGTATTGTTTATTTACTTATGGAATTGATAAAAATTAAAATTAATAATTCATAATGAATCTTTCTTTATTGCTCATATTACCGCTTATTACAACTCTTGCAATTTTATTTGCGAAAGGATTAAAGCAAGTTAGAACTGTTGCTTTAATTGGTGTAGCTGCTCAATTCCTTTTGTCACTAGATTTGTTGTTCGTTTATTGGAAAGAACGTGCTACTGGTAACACTTCACAATTTTTGTTTGATTTTAATAGAATCTGGTTTGCACCTTTAAATATACATTACCATATTGGTGTTGATGGAATTTCAGTTGCGATGATATTACTCACTTCATTTGTCGTGATTGCAGGTGTATTAGTTTCATGGACACAAGAAACATTAAATAAAGAGTTTTTCTTTTTGCTTTTATTTTTAAGTGTTGGTGCTTATGGATATTTTATTTCGTTAGATATTTTTACTTTATTTTTCTTTTTAGAAGTTGCAGTAATTCCGAAATTTTTATTGATTGGAATTTGGGGAAGCGGCAAAAAAGAATACAGTGCTATGAAATTAGCATTAATGTTGATGGGCGGATCTGCATTGGTTTTTGTTGGTTTGGCAGGATTATATTATGGTTCAAACTTTAATGGTCAACATAGTTTTGATTTGTTGGAAATATCTCAAATGCATATCAATATATTATTTCAAAAAATATTTTTCCCATTTGCATTTGTTGGTTTTGGAATATTTACTGCATTGTTTCCATTTCATACATGGGTACCAGATGGACACTCTTCAGCACCAACAGCAGCATCAATGTTTTTAGCAGGGATTTCTATGAAACTTGGTGGTTATGGTTGTTTGCGTGTTGCAACTTATTTAATGCCGGATGCTGCACATATCTATTCACCATACATCATCATCTTATCAACTATCGCAATTATTTATGGTGCATTCGCTACGATGATGCAGAAAGATTTAAAATATATCAATGCATATTCATCTGTTAGCCATTGTGGTTTTGTTTTATTAGGTATTGGTATGCTTACGCAAACTTCCATCAACGGTGCAGTGATGCAAATGGTCTCTCATGGATTAATGACAGCCCTTTTCTTTGCCGCAATTGGAATGATCTACAGCAGAACACATACAAGAATGGTAGAACAATTGGGAGGCTTATTAAAAGTAATTCCGTTTATCTCAACTGTGTTTGTAATTGCAGGTTTATGTTCTTTAGGCTTACCTGGTTTTAGTGGTTTTGTAGCAGAGATGACTGTGTTTATGGGCGCATGGCAAAATCCAGATACATGGTATCGCATTGCAACAATTTTAGCTTGTGCATCTATTGTTGTTACAGCAGTTTATATTTTACGTGCAACCGGAAAAAGTATCATGGGGCCAATTACCGATAATCATTACAGTAGTTTAACTGATGCATTATGGAATGAAAAAATGGCTGCTGCTATTTTAATTATTGGTATTGTGGCAATTGGTATTGCACCTTTTTGGTTAAATCATTTGATTACACCTGGTACACAAAATATTATTCAACATTTGGGACAAGCTGTTACGCTTAAATGAATGTAAATTATGGGGACTGATTTTTTAATATTGATGAAACAAGAATGGATGATCATTGCTATCATCTTTATTCTGCTTTTTATAAAAGTTGGAAGCAAAGATTTGAAAAATGAAAGTGTTTTGAGTTTAATAAACCTT
>CAILAF010000560.1 GCA_903832075.1 uncultured Chitinophagaceae bacterium | reverse complement strand
GGAAATGATAAAATTGATTATAACAAAACTTATTCTGTTGTTGAGAAAGCAGCAATCGGCGATGATGTTGGAACAAATGATGCAACCATTGATAATGATGCAACCACTAAAGAAATAAAATATTTAGTGAAAGCATTTAAACTAACAGGGAATAAAAAATATTTAAATGCAGCAGAAAAAGGAATTCGTTATTTATTGAAAGCACAATACGAAAATGGCGGCTGGCCTCAGTTCTATCCTGATACAAGTTTGTACAGAACAGAAATTACTTATAACGATAATGCCATGACGAATGTGATGAATGTTTTGTATGATGTTGCCAATAAATTAAATTATATGGAAGTTGTTGATGCTTCTTTTATTGAACCATCAAAAAAAGCTGTTGAAAAAGGTATTGAATGTATTTTAAAAACTCAAATTAAAGTCAATAATAAATTAACTGTTTGGTGCGCACAATATGATTGCAAAACTTTTCAACCTGCAAAAGCAAGAAGTTATGAATTGCCATCATTAAGCGGAGAAGAAAGTGTTGATATCGTTTTGTTCTTGATGCGCTTGCCCCATCCTTCAATTGAAATAAAAAATTCAATTACTAATGCTGTTGAATGGTTTAAAAAAGCAAAGATTAATGGTATTGATTGGAAAACAATCAAAGATTCAACTGCTGCAAAAGGATTTGACAGAATTGTTGTTAAAGATGAACAGGGAGAATTATGGGCAAGATTTTATGAGATAGAAACGAATGAACCTTTTTTTTGCGGAAGAGATGGAATTAAAAAGAAAACTGTTGCTGAAATAGAATATGAAAGAAGAACCGGTTATGGATGGTATGGCAAATGGCCGAAAGAATTGATTGAAAAAAAATATCCTGAATGGTTGGCGAAAAATAAATGAAGTATTATTTAAAAAATATTATTCTTTTTTTATTGTGCATCAATGTTATTTCATTGAATGCACAAAAAAATGCTATCACAAAAATTATTGTTGATATTAATGGACATGGTGATTTTACAAGTATTCAGGCTGCGATAAATAGTTTGAATAATGATTCATCTAAACCAAGAATTATTTTCATTATGAAAGGAATTTATAAAGAAAAAATATTTGTTGAGAAAAGCAATATCATTTTTGAAGGAGAAGATAAAGCGATTACAATCTTAACCCAATCTATTGCAAGAGATATTTGGCGATGCGATAATGCTGATGATTGGGGTGTTGCAACTTTAAATTTAAAAGGCAATGATATTACACTTAAAAACTTAACGATTGAAAATAATTATGGATTCGAAAATGAAGAAAAAACTATTACATGTGCAAGCGATACTTCACTGCTTCATCAAAAGAAAATAAAAAAAGACGGACATCAAATGGCATTGCGTTCTTTTCAAACAACCAAATTAAAAGTTATTAATTGTGTGTTGCGTGCATTTGGTGGCGATACAGTTAGTCCGTGGAATGTTGATGATGGGATGTTTTATTTTAGAGATTGTGTAATGGAAGGTGGTGTTGATTTTTATTGTCCTCGTGGATGGGCTTGGGCAGAGAATTGCACATTCATTGCAAATACAGGCCCGGCAAGCATTTGGCATGATGGAAGTAAATACGAGGATTCAAAAACTATTTTAAAAAATTGTTCATTCAAAGGATATAATGGTTTTATGTTAGGTCGTTATCATCGCGATGCACAATTTTATTTAATTGATTGTTCATTCGCAAAAAACATGGCAGATAAACCTATTTATCGTGTGCCAACAACAAATGTGATTCAATGGGGCGAAAGAATTTATTATTATAACTGTCATAAAGATGGCGGCAATTATAAATGGTTTGCTGATAATTTAACTAAAGCAAAAGGTTCGCCCGAAGCGAAAGATATTTCTGTTCAATGGTTGTTTGGAGATAGATGGAATCCATTGAATTAAGAATGAATAATTAAAAATTAAGAATGAAGAAAATTCGATTCATATTGTTGTTATTTGTGGCGGTAATGTTATTTTCTTTTCAGAAAAAACACATTACGGTTTATATGATTGGCGATTCAACCATGTCAATCAAATTACCTGAGAAACGCCCGGAAACCGGATGGGGTATGCCTTTCGCTAATATGTTTGATAATACCATAACGATTGATAACAGAGCGATGAATGGAAGAAGTACAAGAACATTCATCAACGAAAACAGATGGCAACCTATCATTGATAAATTACAAGAAGGTGATTATGTTTTTATTCAATTCGGTCATAATGATGAATCAAAAGAAAAAACTGATCGTTATTCAAGTCCTGAAGATTATAAAACAAATCTGATAAAATTCATTACTGAAACAAAAAATAAAAATGCCATTCCTGTTTTATTAACGCCAGTGGTGAGAAGAAGATTTGATAGTACCGGAAAATTTTATGATGTGCATGGAGTATATCCTGATGTTGTTAGAACAGTTGCAAAAGAATATCATGTTGCATTGATAGATATGCAACAATCAAGTGAAAAATTATTAACACAATTAGGGAAAGATGGTTCTTTAAAATTATTTAATCATTTAAAGCCAAACGAACATCCTAATTATCCTGCCGGAATAGCTGATGATACACATTTTAATGAATATGGTGCATTGCAAATGGCAAGGTTGGCAAGAGAAGGATTGATTGAAATAAAATTACCATTAGCAGAAAGATTAAATAAATAATGATGATTAACTTATCTGAAAAAAATATAAAACAAATTAAACCGCAAGAGGGATTGATTATACCTGATGAAAAAATTTTTTCATTACCAGAAAAAGTTTTGCAATTCGGAACCGGTGTGTTATTGCGTGGCCTGCCTGATTATTTTATTGATAAAGCAAACCGACAAAATATTTTTAATGGAAGAGTTATTGTTGTTAAATCAACAAATAGTGGCGGCACAGATGCATTTGAAACACAAAATGGTTTATTTACTTTATGTGAAAAAGGAATTGAGAACAATCAAAAAATAGATGAAGTAATTATTAATTCATCTATCAGTCGTGTTTTATCTGCAAAGGAAGAATGGAATAAGATTTTGCAATGCGCTTCAAACGCAAACATGCAGTTAATTATTTCCAATACAACAGAAGTAGGAATTACTTTAGTGGATGATGATGTTAATGCAAATCCACCTGTTTCATTTCCCGGAAAACTCTTGGCATTTTTATTAGCAAGATTCCATGCATTTAACGGAAGTATTGAAAGCGGGATGGTTATAGTTCCAACAGAATTAATTGTAGATAATGCAACAAAATTAAAATCAATCGTTGTTGAATTAGCAAAACAAAATTCTTTGGGTGATGAATTTATTAATTGGATCGAAACTGCAAATGATTTTTGCAATTCATTAGTGGATAGAATTGTTCCGGGAAAATTATCACAGGCAGAGCAAAAAACGACTGAAGAAAAATTAGGGTATTCAGATGAGTTGATGATCATGAGTGAATCTTATCGCTTATGGGCAATTGAAACAACTAATGAAAGAAGCAAAAAAATATTATCATTTGCAAAAGTAGACAGTGGTGTTATCATTGCTGATAATATTGATGTTTACCGCGAATTAAAATTACGTTTGTTAAATGGCACACACTCATTTACTTGCGGATTGGCTTTCCTAGCGGGTTTCAGAACAGTAAAAGATGCAATGGCAAATGCAACATTTTTTTCTTTCGAAACTACTTTAATGATGGAAGAAATTGCGCCATCCATTGTTTATGACAGATTGAGTTTGCTGGATGCAAAAGATTTTGCAGTGAAAGTGTTGGATCGTTTTCGTAATCCTTATATTGAACATCAATGGATAAGTATTACGATGCAATATTCATCCAAAATGAAAATGCGTAATGTTCCGATTATTCTAAAAAATTATGAGCGCAATGGATTTGTTTCAGATGTGATGGCATTTGGTTTTGCTGCATATATTTTGTTTATGAAAAGCGAAATGAATACACAAAATGAGTTTGTTGGAAAAATAAATGATAAAGAATATAAAATAACCGATGATCATGCAGCCTTGTTACATTCTATTTGGAAAAATAATACTGATGTATATGATGTCGTTGAGCAAATATTATCTAATCAATTGTTATGGGGAACAAATCTTTCTTTATTGAATGGATTTTCCAAAAAGATCACTCAATATATAAAATCATTTTTGACAATAGGAATTTTGGAATCGTTACAATTGTTTCAATCAAATAAAACTTCTGCGCAAGCATGAAAAGAAAAGTATTAAAAGTTCATCCGAATGATAATGTGATTGTTGCTTTACAAAATTTAAGCAAGGGTGAAACAATTTCATTGGATGATGTTGATTATGTTTTGCAGGAAGATATTCCTGCGAAGCATAAGTTTTATGAACATGATATGAAGCAAGGAGAAGCAGTAATAATGTATGGTGTGTTGGTTGGAAAAGTTCAGTATGATGTTTTACGGGGAATAAGAATGAGTACCGAAAATTTAAAACATGCAGCTGAACCCTATGTCTACCGTGCATTTCATTATGATTGGCATGCACCAGATGTTTCGAAATTCAATGGAAGAACTTTTAATGGTTATCATAGAAATGATGGAAGCGTAGGCACTGCAAATTATTG
>CAILAF010000559.1 GCA_903832075.1 uncultured Chitinophagaceae bacterium | reverse complement strand
TTATTCTGCTCCATAAATGGTTTTGGTCTAATTGACCCGAAAGTTCTATGGTATAACCATTATCGGTAACATAATTAATGTTTACAGGCAATACCCAGTAATATTTATACGCTGAACCCATAAAATAGTTTTTAAATAATTTTCGGGGAATCAAAGTTCCAAATAAGTATTGCTTATTACGAATTTTTTGTTGTACAAATTGTAAAACAATCTTGTACATTTTGTAAAAGAAATTTTTGGTATTTCTTTTTAAGTCAACTACTTAAACCATATTTAAAATTTTCTTTTACACGCCGTAATCTTTGCTGTTAGTATGTTTGAGGGGATTTAATATAAAATCATACCGTTAAAACACGGTGTAAATCATTTTTTTTAATTCCCTTTTTAAAATATATAACGGTAATACATAAAAAAAATAATAAAGACATATTAAACTTGTTTTTGTTTCTTATCTTCAATTACCCCAATTTCTTTATAAAATATTCAATCTATGAAAAAGAGAAAACCCTATATCAGGGGTACATTGGGCAGTCCGTTTTATAATAAAAATATTGGACCTAATATTCGCAGATTGCGATTATACAGTGGCATTAAACAACAAGATTGCGCAAAAGCTTTAGGCGTCTCCCGACAAATGCTTTCACACTATGAGAATAATAAATATTATGTACCTGAGTTTGTTGTGGATAAAGCCCTTAGTTTTTTAAATATTAAGATTAGCATGTTGCTTATCAATAGCTCCTCTCTTACTGATTATTGAGTGTAATTCACCGAAACACCTACCAAGCTTCATTTCTCACCGACTTTTTATATAGCTGAGCCAACAATCAGTTTAGCTTACCGTTTATATCAGCTTAATAAGTCTTTCATAGGCAATAAGGTAATTTTACATCCGATTTAACTTAAGTAACTATTATGAAGAAGATTATTGTTTTATTAGTTTGTACTTTTTTGGCCTCTTTGGCGTATTCGCAAAGCGGTACAGTAAAAGGTAAATTAATTGATAGCATTGGCAAACAATCATTAAAAGATGCTTCTGTTTCTGTTCTTGATCCGAAAGATTCTACTGTTGAAGCATTTGTATTATCAAAAGAAGATGGCAGTTTTGAAATTAAGAATGTTGCATTCGGTAGTTTTTTATTAAAAATAAGTTTTCAGGGTTTTAAACCACAGTTCAAAAAGATTAATCCTTCTGCAAATAACGCAGTTGTAAATGTTGGTACTATTTACTTAAAAGCAACGGAAGCAGATTTAGGTATGGTTACTGTTACACAGGCTGCGGTTGTTGTAAGAAAAGATACGGTTGAATTTAATGCAAGCAGTTTTAAAACAAAACCAAATGCAGTTGCAGAAGACTTATTAAAAAAATTACCCGGTGTTGATGTAGATAAAAATGGTGGCATTAAAGCACAAGGCGAAACGGTACAAAGAGTTTTGGTTGATGGAAAAAGATTCTTTGGTGATGATCCTAAAATGGCAACAAAAAATTTACCTCCGGATATCATTGATAAGATTCAAGTGTTTGATGACTTAAGTGATCAATCAAAATTTACGGGCTTTGATGATGGCAATCGTGTAAAAACAATTAACATCACAACAAAAAAAGATAAACGTAAAGGATATTTTGGAAAAGGTGTTGTTGCAGATGGAACTGATGGAGATTATGATGAAAGTTTTAATATTCATCGTTTTAATGGTAATCAACAAATATCAGTTTTAGGACAAGCCAATGATATTAATAAACAAAACTTTTCGCCTCAAGATATTTTAGGCGGCGGCGGAAGAGGCGGTGGCGGTGGCGGTGGCGGAACCGGTAGTGGTATCACAACAACATTGGCTGGCGGCATGAATTATCGCGATGCTTGGAGCAAGGACATTGATGTATCTGGAAGTTATTTTTATAATAATTTACATACTGCAGTATCAACTCAAAGTAATAGTCAAAAAATATTAACGGACTCTTCTCAATTTTCAAATAGAACATCTAACTCAATTTCAAGAACGCCAAACCATAGAATCACTTTTAATTTTGAAGATAGAATAGACAGTAATAATTCTATAGTGGCTCGTCCTAATATTGTTTTTCAAACAAGTGAACCAAATTCAAATTCATCTACTATAACAACCGGAACAAAAGGTGGATTGATCAATAGTTCTGTGTCGAATAGTTCCAGCATTAATTCGGGTTTCAATATGAGTGGGGCTAATTTTCAATTCAGACATAAGTTCGCAAAAAGGTTTAGAACATTGTCTCTTGATATGAATTTCTCCGCAGCAGCAAATAATGGTAATGGTAGTAATTATTCTCTTAATACTATCTATCCTTCGGTATACAATCCGCTTACAACAATAGATACGTTGAATCAATATTATATTGATTCATCACATTCGTTCTCATTCAGTCCAACATTATCATATACAGAACCGATTGGTAAAAATCAAATCATCGAATTGCGTTATAATTTTTCTTATAACAATAGTAATACGGTTAACAATACTTATGATTTTAATAAAATCTCTCATGCATTCAATCAATTAGACAGTCTATTTAGTAATTCATATAAATACACTGCAAAATCAAACACCACCACATTAAGTTATAGAATTCAAAAAGCTAAATATAATTTCAATGTAGGTGCAGGTGTTCAATTTACGGATTACACCAGCCTCAATACTACAAAAGATGTAACTGTTTCAAGAAATTATATAAACTTTACACCTACTGCTAACTTCACTTATAATTATACAAGAACAAAAAATTTAAGATTATATTATACGGGAAGAACAGGCCAGCCAAGTGTTTCACAACTGCAACCCATTACTACTACTTCTGATAATATAAATTTCAGCATTGGTAATTCTGATTTAAAACAACAGTTCACACACAGTTTGAGAGCATTATACACTTCATTTGATCCATTAACACAGCATGTTTTCTTTGTAACAATCAATGCAAGTACAACTGTAAACGATATTCAATCTGCTACTGTTGTAAATACAAAAGGCGGTACTACTACACGTTATGTAAATTTAGACGGAACATATAATCTTTCGGGTTATTTTAATTATGGATTTCCATTAAAGAAACCTAAATCAAATTTAAATTTCACTACCAATTTAGGATTCGGACAAAATCAAAATTTAGTATCAACCGATACTTCAACAGCCGACTACATTCACAACTACACAAGGACTGCAAGTGTTTCAGAAACGATTAAGTGGACTACTAACTTGAAAGACAATTTCGATATGAATTTGTTTAACACTTTTGGTTATTCAACCAGTTCAAACACTATCAATAAAACACAAAACACAAATTATTATACCAATCAAATTGATGCAGAATTTACTTTGTATTCAAAAAGCGGATGGATATTGGCTTCTGAGTTTAGTTATTTATCTTATTTCGGTAATCGACCAACAGGTTATAGTACAAATGTTCCATTAATCAATCCATCTATTGCTAAACAATTATTTAAAAATAAAGCAGGCGAATTACGTTTAACTGTTTATGATTTACTAAATCAAAATGTATCAGTAACAAATTCAACTTCAATCAATGTTATTACAAATACTAAAACAAATGTATTAACAAGATATGCCATGCTTACTTTTACTTATAACTTGCGTAATTTTTCAAACGGTCAGCAAGGAAGAATGCCGGGTATGTTTAAAGGCATGAGAGGTCCGGGCGGTGGCGGCGATATGGGTGGTGGTGGAATGGGCGGTGGCGGCGGATTTGGTGGTGGTGGTGGACGCAGAGGTGGTGGCGAATAATTTATATATTGATTTATAAAAAAGCTGTTTCATTATCTGAAACAGCTTTTTTATTTCTATAATAATTGCTGTATTGAATTTTAAGAAAAAAATCAGCGCTTTTATTACAAACTGTTATACTTTTACAGTCACAAAAAATTTTGTTCACCTAATTATTCTGAACAGAAATTGAAACAGAACAAAACAAATACATATTATTCTGCAAATCATCCTACATTAACGGGTGATGCTACCTTTTGGGGTACTTGTAATTTTCTTTTTCTATTACGACGACCACGTATTTAATATTGCTGTTACATTTCAATTGTAACTATCATGGGCAAAGTGTATCATCACAGTCCTACATTGTTTTAAAATTTCTCATTTTCAATATTGTAAACAAAAGTGGATAATCAACAAATCATCATTCGTATAGCAGATCATTTAGATACGCATTATGCAAAACGCATTACCGATGAAATGGAATCATCTGCCAAAGCACGCGGAACAGGTATTGCAAAACGTTCGCCTGAATATGTGGCGGCAAAAATTTTGGAAGGTAAAGCAGTTATTGCTGTTACTCCAACAGGTCAATGGGTTGGCTTTTGTTATATAGAAGAATGGAGTCACGGAAAATTCGTTGCCAACAGCGGATTAATTGTTGCACCGGAATTTAGAAAGAGCGGTGTTGCGAAACAGATCAAACAAAAAATATTTAATTTATCAAGAGAAAGATATCCCGATTCAAAAATATTTGGATTAACGACAGGATTAGCTGTGATGAAAATAAACAGTGAATTAGGTTACGAACCTGTTACTTATTCTGAATTAACAGATGATGAAGAATTTTGGGCCGGTTGTAAGAGCTGCGTGAATTATGATATATTGATGGGCAAAGACAGAAAAAATTGTATGTGCACCGCAATGTTGTTTGATCCAAAGGATCATTACGAACCAAAAGAAACAAAAGAATATTTTGAAGAAAATAAAAGTGGATTAGAAAGATTATTGCGATTTAAGCAATGGAAATTATTAAAACCGTTTTTAAAAAAAGATAATGGCAATTCAACAACAACAAAATAATTTTCAGTCATGGCAAAAAAAGTAGTTCTTGGATTTAGTGGTGGATTAGATACCACTTTCTGCGTAAAACATTTTGAAGAAAAAGGTTATGAAGTGCATAGCATTATTGTAAACACGGGCGGATTCAGTGAAGCGGAATTAAAAAATATTGAAGAACACGCTTACAAACTGGGAGTAAAAACGCATACTACTGTTAATGCTGTAAAAGGTTATTACGACAGCATTATAAAATATTTAATATTCGGAAACGTGTTGAAGAATAATACTTATCCGCTAAGTGTTAGTGCCGAAAGATTAAGTCAGGCATTGCATATTGCCGAACATGCAAAAAAATTAAATGCCGATGCAGTAGCACATGGAAGTACAGGCGCAGGAAATGATCAGGTTCGATTCGATATGATCTTTCATATCATGATTCCTGGTGTTGAAATTATCACACCGATACGAGATTTAAAATTAAGTCGCGAAGAAGAAATCTCTTATTTAAAAAGTAAAGGCGTTGATATGAATTTCGCAAAAGCAGTTTATTCAATCAACAAAGGATTATGGGGCACCAGCGTAGGCGGTAAAGAAACATTAAGCAGTAAAGGTATTTTACCGGAAGAAGCTTGGCCAACTCAAGTAACCAAAACTGATAGTGAAGAAGTAAAATTGAGTTTTGTAAAAGGTGAATTAACGGCAATTAACGATAAACAATTTTCACATCCAACAGAAGCTATTCAATATTTACAAACCATTGCAGGTCCGTTTGGAATTGGAAGAGATATTCATGTTGGTGATACCATCATAGGCATTAAAGGTCGTGTTGGTTTTGAAGCAGCTGCACCAATGGTTATTTTAAAAGCGCATCATGCTTTAGAAAAACATGTTCTTACCAAATGGCAATTGAATTGGAAAGATCAGTTAGCATTATTTTATGGTAATTGGTTGCATGAAGGACAAATATTAGATCCTGTGATGAGAGATATTGAAGCATATTTAATTAATTCGCAACAACAAGTAACAGGTGATGCGTTTGTATTGTTACAGCCTTATCGTTTTCAAATAATCGGAATAGAAAGTAAGTATGATTTAATGAATAGTAAATTTGGGAAATATGGCGAAATGAATACTGGATTTACAGGAGAAGATGTAAGAGGGTTCAGCAAAATATTTGGTAATCAAGTTTCAATATTCCATAAAGTAAAAAACAGTGAATAGTGTTGTTTCGAAATATCAATCATTAAAACATTATCAATGGGGCAATGCATGTGATGGATGGAATTTGGTGGAAGAAGAAAATTTATCAGTTAAGCAAGAACGAATGCCGGCGGGCTGTTCAGAAGAATTACATTATCATCAATTTTCACAACAATTCTTTTTTATTTTAAAAGGAATTGCAACATTTGAAATAGAAAATAAGTTAGTTGAAGTAAAAGAGCAGGAAGGATTGCATATCAAAGCAGGATTGAAACATCGCATTATCAATAATGCAAAAGAAGATTTGGAATTTATTTTAAGTTCACAACCTTCAACAGTTAACGACAGAATTATTGTACCCCTAACCCCTAAAGGGGATTAAAAAAATAATTATGAGTAATTCAGAAAAAATAAACAAATATAAAAACACCCCTTCAGGGGATGGGGGTATAAAAGCAGGAATCATTGGTGGCGCAGGTTATACGGGCGGTGAATTAATTCGTTTATTAATTAACCATCCTCAGGTAGAAATTATTTTTATCAATAGTTCAAGTAATGCAGAAAAATTTGTTTACGAAGTGCATAAAGATTTGTTTGGAGAAACTGATTTAATATTTACAGATAAAATAAGCGATGATATTGATGTTTTGTTTTTATGTGTTGGACTTGGTGATGCAAAGAAATTTTTAGAATCAAATAACATCAATGAAAAATTAAAGATCATTGATCTTTCACAAGATTTTAGATTAAATTCAGTTTCAAGTTACCAGTTACC
>CAILAF010000558.1 GCA_903832075.1 uncultured Chitinophagaceae bacterium | reverse complement strand
TTCCTTTGGCTTTTACTTTTCTATACTTAACAATTTTACTTTTTATTTCTAAACTATCATAACCAACAAATTCTGTAATGCTGTGTTCATGCACGTTTACCCAATCTTCTGTATCTACTACTGCTGCTGCTTTTGAACGAGATTTTTGTTGTTGCATTTGTTTTTCGAAACCTTCGACGTCAACTTGCCATCCAATTTCTTTTGCCATTAATTGGGTTAAATCAATCGGAAATCCATAAGTATCATTTAATTCAAAAGCATAGTCGCCTGGAATTGTGGTTAGTTTTTTTGAATCAAAAAAATATTTTTTCTTACAGTAAATAAAATAAGGAATGCCACTATTATCTGCAATTTTTTCTTGATCTAAAATAGGGAGTCCATGTATCTGGAATTCTTTAAAAGTTCTTACAAAACCTTCAAAATTTTCAATTCCTGATTTAAGAGTTTTTAAAAATGCATCTTCTTCTTCATGAATTACTTTGGAGACAAAATCTAATTGATGAATTAATTCAGGAAAAACATTTTCAAATTGTTTTGCCAATGTTGGCAATAATTGATGCAACAATGGTTGCTTATAATCGAGATAAGAATAATAATAACGAACTGCTCTACGCAAAATTCTTCTAATCACATAACCAGCTCCGGTATTGTTTGGTAATTGCCCATCAGCAATTGTAAAACTTATTGCACGAATATGATCGGCAATAACACGAAACGCGATTGCTTGTTTACTATCGCTGTAATCGTATTTTTTATTTACAATTTTTTCTATTGCTGCAATTGTTCCTGTAAAAACATCTGTATCGTAATTACTTTGTTTATTTTGAATAACACGAACCAATCTTTCAAAACCCATACCTGTATCAACATGCTTTGCCGGCAAGGATTCCAGCGTTCCATCTTTTAAACGATTGAACTGAATAAATACATTATTCCAAATTTCAATTACTTGCGGATGATCGTTATTTACTAAAGTTTTTCCATCAACTTTTTTTCTTTCTTCATCACTTCTGCAATCAACATGAATTTCAGTGCATGGTCCACATGGACCGGTATCACCCATCTCCCAAAAATTATCTTTCTTATTGCCTAATAAAATTCTGTCTTCGCTAATTACTTTTTTCCATTCAGTAAAAGCTTCATCATCTTTTGGTAAACCTTCTTTTGTATCGCCTTCAAAAATGGTAACGTATAAACGATCTTTATCTAACTTATAAACTTCAGTCAATAATTCCCAACTCCATGCAATCGCTTCTTTTTTAAAATAATCGCCAAAGCTCCAGTTGCCCAGCATTTCAAACATAGTATGATGATAAGTATCAACACCAACTTCTTCCAGATCATTATGTTTACCGCTAACGCGTAAACATTTTTGTGTATCGGCAATGCGTTTATATTGCGGTTGTTTATTGCCGAGAAAATAATCTTTGAATTGATTCATTCCGGCGTTGGTAAATAATAAAGTAGGATCATTCTTCACCACTATCGGAGCAGAAGGAACAATCTGATGTTGTTTACTTTTAAAAAAATCCAAAAACTGTTGTCTTATTTCAGCGCTCGTCATAAAATACAATCAAAATTTAAGAATCTGTTTTGTGCCGATAAAAATTATCTTTGCAACCCGTCAAAGTTAAGGGTTTGACGATGTAAGACATACAAATAGGGTTATGTAATTATGGCGATGAAAAAAATAAAATATTATTTTAATACCCATACGCTTCGATACGAAAAGATGGAAACGCCTTTACGTGTGCGATTGTTACAGGTATTTGGTTTTATTGCTGCATCTATTGTTACAGGTATTCTCATAATATTAATTGCGTTTAATTATATTGATTCGCCCAAAGAAAAAATATTAAAAAAGCAAAAAGCAGATTTACTTGAAAATTATGCAACATTAGAAGAACGCACGAAACAATTAGAATTAAAAATGAATGAATTGGAACGAAGAGATAATAATGTGTATCGTTCTATTTTTGAAGCAACACCTATTCCGGATAGTGCTCGAGTAAAAGATATTGAAATAAAAAAAGAAGTGAAATTGGTTGAAAGTTTAGGAGAAAACGAATTGGTAACGAGTTTACGAGATCAATTAAATAATCTTTCATTGCGATTGGCTTATCAAGGCAAAAGTTATAATGATATTGATAATATGGTAAAGAATAAAGCCAAATTATTATCAGCTATTCCTTCTATTCAACCGGTGAGTAATAAAAATTTAGATAAAATTGCCAGTGGCTTTGGTTATAGAATTGATCCGGTATATAAAGATAGAAGAATGCATAAAGGGCTTGATTTTACTGCAGCAATTGGTACGCCTATTTATGCAACAGCAGATGGTGTTGTTAGCGAAGCAGGATTTAGTATGGATGGTTTTGGAAATAAAGTATTGATCAATCATGGTTATGGGTATCAAACTTTATACGGGCACATGTATCGCGTAAAAGCAAAAGTTGGTGAGCAGGTAAAACGTGGCGAAGTGGTTGGATATGTTGGTAGTTCCGGAAAAAGTACCGGTCCGCATTGTCATTATGAAGTGCATCGTTATGGTAATGCAGTTGATCCGATTTATTATTTTTATAATGATCTTACGCCGGCTCAATTTGATAGAATTATAAAATTAGCCGCTGCTGCCAATCAAAGCTTCGATTAATTTTAAAAGTAATAACACGAATTAGAACAATGTTTTTGAATTCGTGTAATTCGATAAAATTTGTGTAATAAAATAAATATTTGTGGAACCAGAAGTAGCAGCATATTTAAGAAGAATTCTTACAACATTATCAGTTGGATTGTCATGGATGATCATTAATACCACTGCAGGTATTATGTATAATTATGCATTTATAGAAAACAAGATTTCTACAGGCAACATAATTTTTTATTGCTGGTTTATTATCAGCGGAATATTTTTTGTTAGATATATTATTCGCTTATGGAGTAAGCCATTAAACATTCCTCAATAGTTTATTACACGAATTGAAAAAGGCAAACAATAAAATAATTCGTGTAATTCGATTTAATTCGTGTTATGTTTTTTTAATTGCCTTTACTATCTAATATTACCGGAGTTTTACTGCCACCCATAATAATTACTTTTGCATTGGGCGAAGTGATTAATCCTTTCATTACTTGTAAATTCTCGTATTGTAATTGTTTATCACCCAATCCTGAACTGATGATTTTTTGATAGTCAGCGATACCTTGTGCTTCAACTCTTTTACGTTCTGCTTCCTGTTTTTCCTTTTGCAAAACGAATTCCATTTTTTGTGCTTCCTGCTCTGCTTTTATTTTTTCTTCGATAGATGCTTTAACTGTTGCAGGTAAAGTAATATTTCGTACCAATAATTGTTCTAATACTAATCCGCGTTCTTTTAAATTTTGTTCAATAGTTTTAAATATTCTTGATTGAAATTCATCTCTTTTAGTTGAATACAAATCAACCGCAGTATAATATACAGCGTTATCTCTTATTTTAGTTCTTGTGATGGGACGAACAATTACATTTTTAAAATCCAATCCAATTTCTCTAACAATTCTTGGTGCTTCGGCAGATTGTACACGATACAAAACAGTTAAATCAATTACTACTTCTAATCCATCAGCTGTTAATACTCTAATTGCATCATCACCGGCAATATCACCTTCGTTATGAACACCACTCATGGTATAATTTTGTGTTCTAACATCAATTGATTTTACTTCAACCAATGGGTTTACAAGATTTAATCCGCTATTCAATACATCATCTTGCACTTTACCAAATAATGATTTAACACCAATTTGACCTGCATCAATTTGTTTAATACAAGATGTGATAAAACCAAGAACAATCACGCCTAATCCAATACTGCGTACAACATTTGCGTATTGTGGTAATGGGTGACTTAAGTTTTTAAGTGAAAAGGCAGCAATGAAAATGATGATGCCAAGAATAATAAGTACCATAAATATTAAGATTTAGTTTTTTTGCGAAGGGATTTGATTATAAAGTGAAGGTATGTATAATTATATTGATGATTTTAACTTGTATGATCTACTATTATTTTCCATTCTCCATTTATTTTTCTAAAAAGTAATGTAAATACTCCTTTGGCATCGCCGATGGTTCTTTTCAAAAAATATTTGCCAATAATAAAATAATAATCGGGTGATAATTTTTTTATAACATTAAATTCAAAGCTTAATTTACCCATTGCAGTTGTATCTGGATAATTTTTTTTATAATTATTTAAAGTTTTTTGATAACCGTAATTAGGTCCGCTTGCTCCCATGAAAATCATACTATCGTTATTCCAATAACCTTTCATAAAATCATCAACATTGCCTTTGTTCCAAGCAATAACCTGATCGCTCAGTACTTTTTTAATTGATGTTTCGTCTTTTGTTTGTGCAAATGAAGAAATAGCGATGAAAGAAAAAGCAATTAATAAAAAATATTTCATGATGAATAATTTTAGAATGAAGCTAAGAAAACAAGTTAAGATTGATGAATTAAGAATTGTTTTTTGATGTTTTATTCTGTCATCTAATTCCTATCAACTTCCTTGCTCTAATCATTTCTCTTTTATGCGGTGGTCCGGGAATTTTTTCTACGCTGAAACCTGCTGCCAATAAAGCTCTGCGAACATTTCCTTTACTGCAATAAGTAACTAATACTCCTTTTGGTAAAAGCATGGAAAATAGTTTTGCAAAAATTTCTTCCGTCCATAATTCAGGTTGATCTTCCGGTGCAAATGCATCATAATAAATAATATTGAACAATTGATTGGTTGAGTAATTAAGGAAAGAGTTTTTTATTTTATGAAAAATAAACAAAGGATATATCGCAATATCTTTTTCCCAGTCACAATGATGTAATTGATGAAAATATTTATCGTCAAAAAAAATATCGTTGTAACTCAGCAAAGAAATTTCATTTTCATTCAATGGAAATAATTCAATGGTTTGATAAAATATTTTGTGTTGATGTTGAATGGCTTCTTGTAAAGTGAGTAATGCATTTAATCCCGTACCAAATCCCATTTCAAATATTTTAATGGAAGGACAAATATGTTCTTTGTTATTTTCTAAAAAATAATTCAATCCTGCTTCTATAAAAACATGTTTGCTTTCTTGTACAGCTCCATAAATACTGTGATAAGTTATTTTTTGTGAAGGAATAAGGATTGTATCACTTCCATCTTTTGTTTTAATGATTTCGCGAAGCATCTGCTATCTTTAGTTCTTAAAATTAATCAATAATTATTTCCATCAATCATTATGCATTATATCCAACATTTACAGAAAGATAAAAAGCTTTCAAAAATTATCGGGACAGAAGTTCATGAACTAAAATTGCATCCTAACATTCATGTTCGTTTAATGGCAAGCATATTAAGTCAGCAATTAAGCACCAAAGTGGCGGCTGTTATTTTCAAAAGATTTCTCAATTTATATAAAGGCAAAGAACCAAAGCCACAGCAGGTTTTGGATACGCCTTTTGAAACATTGCGTTCTATTGGTTTATCGAATGCAAAAGTGAGTTATGTAAAAAATGTTGCACAGTTTTGTATTGATAAAAAAATTACAGATAAAAAATTATTAGTAATGAGCAATGATGAAATAATTGAATTGCTTACTCAAATAAAAGGTGTTGGGAAATGGACTGTAGAAATGTTATTGATGTTTACTTTAGGAAGAGAAGATGTTTTTGCGGTGGATGATTTGGGAATTAAAAATGCAATGGTAAGATTGTATAAACTTAGCGAAGAAGATAAAAAACAATTGAAAGAACAGATGCTGAAAATATCTGCAAAATGGAGTCCGTACAGAACTTATGCCTGTTTGCATTTGTGGAAATGGAAAGATAATGTTCCTGTTAAATGATTTTAGTATAAAAAATAAAAGCAGCATAAGATTTTATTCTTACGCTGCTTTTATTTTAATAAATGCTTTTTTACTTTACTAATTTCAATTCATCAACAATATGTTTGGCGCCGCCTAATTTATCAATGCACCATAACACATAACGAACATCCACACAAATAGTACGATTTAAATCTTTATCGAATGCCATTTTATGACTCAATGCTTCATAATTACCATCGAATGCTAAACCAATTAATTCTCCGTTGCCATTTAAAACAGGAGAACCGGAATTGCCACCGGTAATATCATTGGTTGTAATAAAGCAAACAACAATATCATTATATTTTGCATCAATGTATTGACCGAAATCCTTTGCTTTATATAAGTCTAAAAATTTTTGGGGCAAATCAAATTCATAATCACCGGCAACATATTTTGATGCAACACCACTAAGTGTACAAACAAAATCATAGAACACTGCATCTTTTGGTTTGTAACTTTTTACATTACCATAACTAACACGCATAGTAAAGTTTGCATCAGGATAAGTGCCTTTCATTTTTACAGGATCTTTTTCAAACAATCCTTTCATGTATAATCTGCCTAAATCATTATTCTTATTTACAAATGCTTGATTTTTTGAACTATAATTACCATTCCAATTTTTTATAAATGCCATTGTTGTTTTATAAGCAGGATCGGCTTGTAATGCCGCAACAGTTGGGTTTGCAACAAAGTCATTCCATTTGCTTCCATCAAATGCCATGGTATTTTCAAAAACATCAGCGGCATATTTTTTATACGGACTTTCATCAATGCTGTTAAAATTTTTAAACAAACTTTCATAAAATCCTGCAGGTTGTTGTTCTTTTGGAATATCAGTATTATACATCATCAACACAGAAGCTAAAATATTTTGATCACTTTTTTTGTTTTCATCTTTCAAGAAATTTTCTCTTGCAGTTTTTGCATTGTTAATTGCTTTTGCAATATCATCTTTGCTTGCCTCTTTTTTAGATAGCAGTTGTTCCAATCCGCTCCAACTTGCAACATAAGCTAATAATGGAGAACCCATAATTCCTTCCCGCATGTAAACAGCTTGCGTTGCAAAAGGTCGCCATGCTTCATAATTTTTTTGATAGTCGCTGAAAATATTTTCGTAATCAGGTTTGCCTTTTGCCCATTCAATAAATTCAGTTTCAGTTTTTTGTTTTTGTCCGGTGATATCGTACTTCAATAATTGTTTTGTTTCACCATCATAAAATTTCCAGTAATTAGCGATTGAAGCATAAGATGATGCGAGTTGTAATTTAATTGCAGGATCTTTTTTCATTTCATCAAACATATATTTCAAACGCATATCACGCAACTTCACTAATGTTGGATTATTTATATCAATACTCAACTTCACACCATAAGAAGTTTCGTAACGATTGGTGCTGCCGGGATAACCATAGATCATACTAAAATCGCCATCTTTAAAACCTTTGATACTAACAGGTAAAAAATATTTTGGTTTCAATGGAACATTGTCTGCACCATAGTTTGAAGGTTTGCCATCTTTACTCATATACACACGGAAAACAGAAAAATCGCCTGTATGTCTTGGCCATTCCCAATTATCTGTATCACCACCAAATTTGCCAATACTTTCCGGTGGATTGCCAACTAAGCGAACATCTTTATAAACATCATACACAAATAAAAAATATTGATTTCCTTTAAACATACTAACTACAACAGCCGCTTTAAATTCATCAGCGCCGGTTACTTCTTTTACAATACCATTTTGTGTGGCAATTAATTTTTGTGCACGTTCCATGCCCTCGGTTTTACCTAAAGCATCTAAAACTTTTTGTGTAACATCTTCAATTCTGTTTAAAAACCGAACAGATATTTTTGATTGAATTTCTTTGCTCATATCAGCAGCAAAAAACCCATCTCTTAAATAATTATGATCAACAGTTGATGCATTGGCAATGGCATCATAACCGCAATGATGATTAGTAAAAACCAATCCTTGATCACTTACAATTTCACCTGTACAACCACTTCCGAAAATAATAATGGCATCTTTGATAGAAGAATGGTTCATGCTGTACAATTGATCAGCTCTTAATTTCAAACCTTTTTTAACCATGTCTTTATAAACTTGGTCGCCAAGTAAAAGTGGAATCCACATGCCTTCATCGGCATAAGTGCGAAACATGAAAACCACTAAAGCAAACGATAGAAAAATTTTTTTCATATTCTTAGTGTTTTAGAATGTCAAAGCTAATTATTCTAAATATCAGATATTGTATTAAACAGGATTATTTCATTGCATTTTCGCAGTGATTTATCCTTCTCTTTCATTTGTATTTTTCATCTGTCAAAAAACTTTTGGTAGAAAATAAATCTTTAGGTTCCTTTCAATATATTTATATTTCTTTAATTTTCAGCATGCACCCAGATGATA
>CAILAF010000557.1 GCA_903832075.1 uncultured Chitinophagaceae bacterium | reverse complement strand
TGACGTTAACGGTTGCAATCCCTCCAGAGCTTACGACCCAAGGTTCAATTACTGACATCAGCTTATTTTCAATAAAAACCTCTATTCCATTGGACTCCAATATATCCTTGACCATGGAGGCCTGGTATAAATCACCTGAGAATACTTCGACAATTTCACCTTGATTATTCATTTGCTTGAAAACTTATTCGTCAAATTCAAATACAATTATAATTTTGTTTACTATTCTATAAAATAATATAAATGGCTGAAATGGAAATAGATAATAGAATTTAATAAAACAATTTTCACTTTTTTTCTTTACTAGCAAATTGTGTTATTTGTATAGCCAAAAACACACTAAAACACATTATCAACAATCTAAAATCAAAAAAGATAAATCCACCCTGATAAGATCCAATGATCACATGTTTAAGTACAGACCAATTTGCTATAATTAAATGTAGCAGATACATTACGACAAGTGCAATAATATTTTTTCTTATTTCTCTTTTCATTTACCATCATTTTGGTTAAGACATGATATTTATTTCCTATCTATTCCTTTAAAAAAGACAAAACCACTGTGTACTATGATCTAAATATATACACAAGCAAAAATCATGCAGGGATGGGTTTGTATCTTTTCAGGAGCGAATTGAAGATCAGCGCAGCAACAAATAACAAAACTACGACATAAGCCAGGTGAAGGGAAAAGAGCGTTGCAATCAGGTTGACAGTACAATGTAATAGCCAGCCGAAGATAAATCCATATCTCATTCTTATATAAGCAAATACATAGCCGCATGAAATTTGCGGAGCGATCAGGAGAGGGAAAATCAGCAACATCCACCAGTAAATCGTATCAAAGTTGGACAAATGCATCAGACCAAATGAAAGGACGGAAAGATGAAAAATAGATTTAAAATGCGATTTCCATAAGGATTCCAACTTATGCATGGCAAAGTTGAATTTGCCGGTTGCCAGGTAAGTCAGGCCGAAAAATGCCAACCCAATGAGTAGACAATAGAGCGAATAAATTGTGTGACGTTCTGTCGGGTGTACGAGTTTGATGAAGAATATTACTGCTGAAACTCCTGCAAAAGTGGAAATGTTAAATTTTGAAATGTGAAGGTTTAGCCTGAAAATCAGTTCTTCCAACAATGGAGCAAAAATCGTGATAACAAAGAATAATTTTAAAGTCGTTGCCTCCGGGATTGAATTGTCTGGTAAAACATGGAATTGTTTGAATAGAACCAATGGGAAACTGGCTGCGAGGTTCAGTAAATAGATCAACCCCATGGTGATTAAAAAGATGTTCAGCGTGAACTTCTCCCTTTTGTCGGTTAGGACAGGATTTTTTAAATAATTGAAAAAGTCAGTCATTGGGCTTTCAGATTTTTCTGTTAAAGTTTTCATGCCGTTATCTCATTTAATCTTTCTTATGAATGCGGGATCCCAGTGAAATAATGAACAGAAGTAAAATTACTATAACAGGAGAGATCATCCCTAAAGAGTGGAAGGAATGAAATGAGATTGTTTGTTGGTCAAGGTTGCAATTTGAACTTTTAACTCCATATGCTAAGTCCACAATAAGATATCCAAATTGAAAAAGATAAATCAGCGCAAATGGAACAATTAATATACTAGCCAGAATGTAAGGAGGTTTTATGGATTTCATTTTTATGAAGCTATACTTGGGTAATCGTTTCATTTTGATTATTATTTTCAGGCTGCAGCCCAACCCTCTTTCGCGCCTTTCTCTACCGAATCCCAGTTATCGACGAAATAGGCAATAAATAAAATAAGTATAGTCACAATCCTGGCGATTTCCACGAATTTGCGCCATCGAAGCCTCGTCACTCTGCGTTTCATGAGTTAAAATTTTTGAGGGTAAAAAAATCTTTAATTAGGTCGGACCGGCAGGTTAAGTTTTTTAACAGTGCAGCTTCTGGTTTCAGGTTCCTACAGTTAATTCCAAAACAGGGCAAAAGGTAACCCCTGTTTTGGAAGAATTTGATTAATAAAGAAAAAATAATTATCTAATTATCATAATATTGAAATCATAGATACTACCTGCTGCGGATTTTTAATCCATGCCCTTACAAACATTGGAAAACCTTCTATTTCTAAACATCAATTTTCTGCAAAAGAGCCGAAAATATAAGGTCTATAACCTGGTTGATCCAAATATCCGCTATTGACATTTATGCCCTAACGGGCAAAAATAGGATTCTGGCAAGTAATCGCGTTCAATTGAATTTTCTTCCGAAGAATCCTAATTGCAAATCCGTGCCAGCGGGGGAAAGAGAGGTAGATTATAATTAGCTAATATACAGAATGTTCATTTTGCTGGTCTGTAATTTTTGGCGCTAAATATTAAAATGCATATTAGAAAACCCAAAGATCTCATTAGCATTTCCAGATAAAATGAGTTGTCAAATCTGGATGCCATTATTATTGGACCTAAGAATACACCGGTAGATATGATGATTAAACCTTTTATATTATTTTTTAATATTCCGATTCCCACCACAAAGTAAAAAATAATTGGAATCAAGGTAATTAAGGGTAAAGATTTGATAGCAAATGCATCTTTTAAATAGCTATTTACCATAAACTGCAATGCAATGGCAACGATAATAAAGACAGAGCCAATACGACCGTACCTCGCCTGAAGTATCTCAGCAGTTGTAGGCGCAATAAGGGCCGAGCCGTACTGAAGGTTGTAGGCGTCGAGCACCGTAATATTCTGCGCACCGGG
>CAILAF010000556.1 GCA_903832075.1 uncultured Chitinophagaceae bacterium | reverse complement strand
TCGCAATATTACTTGCGTGCCCTTGCAATATTAGTCAGTGGAGACTGATAAGAGGCTGGTCGAACAATTATCAATCACTGTCTCCAAGTGATTTTATTAAAACTGTTCCAAAAACAACAAAAGTATTTGCAATAGCAGGGCTGGTCAAAGTAACATCAGCTATGTGCAGGCATAGGCAGTAGTTCAGGCTCGACGCTCAATGTTCAGTTTTAATTTATAACTTCAACAATATATTTTTAAATGAGCATTTGTACCGGGCTGGACAATCAATAAATTCCCTGCCTTCGCAAATACTCGAACGTTGTAGGCAATACGTCAAACCTTCCTTAAACGAAACAAGACTGATATGTCGAATAGTTTAAAAGACAAGTTCCTGTCAAGTCGTGCAGGTCAAATTGGTACACTGCTTTTCTCAGCTTACACTTTAGCTTGGGGAATAATCGAGCCTTTAAATCTTGATTGGATTAACTGTCACAAAACAGTTTGGAGGATTATTCTTTTAGCATTCGCAGCTATAGTTACCATTATTTTGAGCATAAAGCTCACGAAATCTGTATTAGATAAAATAGATGCTGATGGTCCAGGCAGAACATTACAAGATTCCTATTCAAGTACAGGTAATCCGCAAATGACTATATCGCAAGATGGACATCTTGGAAACGTAATTAGGATTACTGGCAATTACACGACAGATGAAGCAGACTGGATAATAAAAAATAGTGCTCAAAAAGCAAAAAAAATGGAGTTTATTTTTAGAAGCAATAGTAAGATTGATTTTTATTTACGAGTTGGTATGCTAAGTAAAAATGGTCAAACTTCAACGACAAGATGGATTAGGTTTGACAGCACTATTAATGTTCCAAATGAATATAGTGCTAATTCACCGGAACTTGGTGTTCCTTTTGACTCAATTCCATTACACAGTTTTAATAAGACTGAAATTGATATTTCGGAGGCTGTTAGACAATCATATGGACAAGGCGGCTGGACTTATAACAAGATTATGATATTTCGCATACGGTGTAATGATGCTACTATAAAAAGTGTTTCATTTAAAAAATAGTGATTACGAAATGTACTGCACACAACATTCGGTTTGCCGCTATGCTGGCAGACGGAAGAGCAATCGGCTTTTAGTTATTATATAATCAATTTCTCAAAACTTCTTTTCAAAAAAACACCAATCATTTCTCTTCGGTAATTACGCGATAGCATTTCATTATCAATTGCTCTTGCTTTTTTAATTGCCTGTATAATCAATTCTTCTGTATTACTTTTATTGGTTCCTTCAATAACAACAGGTTTAGGATCAACACCGCCTAATACAATTTTTATTTTTCCATTTTTATTTGCAGAAACAACAGTGGTTAATGAAGTAAAGTCCATACTTTCTCTTTGCCGCAGTTTATTAAACACAGAAACAAAGTTTTGATGTAACGGCAACAATATTGATTTGATGATGGCAGTCTTATTTAAATTTCTTGGATGAACACCGGTGCCTGTATAAATATCTTCGAGTTTTATTTTTTGTTCGCCATCAATATCAATTATTTCAATCAATGCATCCATACTGATCAATGCGGGAGCTGTATCAGAAACAAATTCGGAGTAACAATTTTTTTTACTTCCGGTAGCAATACAAATATTTCCTTCACATTTCAAACAAAAACCAATTGCATTGCGCCACCATTCTGATTGATTGTAAAATATACAACGATTCTCGCACAAAATATTTCCACCAATTGTTGCTGATCTTCTGATGGTTGGCGAAGCAACTGCATTTGCAGCTTCAATCAAAACAGGAAATTCATTTTTTATTTCGGGGGAATTTTTTAACTCACTTAAACAAACCAATGAACCAATCGATAAATAGTCGCCAACTTTTTTTATTTGTTTCAATTCATTAATTCCCGTCAGATCAATCAAACAAGATGAAGTTTCATTTCCCTGAAAACGATTTACCATTACATCTGTTCCGCCGGCAATAAAACGAAAATCATTTTCAGCAATGTTTGTCATTGCTAAAGCTTCATCAATTGTAACTGGTTGCAAATATTTTTTTTCGGCTATCATCAAACTTATTTATTCATTTATTTTTTCGAATGATTTGTTTTTTATTTTCTGTAAAACATCTTCAGCACTGATCGGCAATTTTGTAATTCTTATTCCTACTGCATCAAACACAGCATTGGCAATGGCTGGAATAACAGGATGCAATGCACCTTCACCACATTCCTTTGCACCAAACGGACCTTCGGGATCTATTGTTTCAATGATGTTTGAATGAATAGGCGGTGTATCCAATGAAGTTGGAATTTTATAATTTAAAAAATTACTATTCAACAACAAGCCATTATAATATTTTAATTGTTCGCTGATGGCTTGTCCCATGCCCATATGCCATGAACCTTCTAATTGTCCTTCAACCGCCAAAGGATTAATTGCTTTACCGCAGTCATGCGCTCCCCAAATATTTAATACTTTAATTAATCCTGTTTCTGTATCAACTTTTACTTCGGCTATCACTGCACCAAAACTATACGAAGGACTAAGTCCGGCACCTGCTCCTTTAAAATCACCACCTAATTTTGGAGAAATATATTTTCCGCTAACACTGATGGCACCTCGGTTTGCAGTAACAATATCAATGGCTTCATTCCATGTTAAACTTAATTTTTTATCGTTGGTGAAAATGGTATCGTTACAAAAATTTAATTCATCTTCTACAATATTTTTGTTTGATGCAATCGCTTTGATAATTTCTTTTTTTAAATTTTCTGCTGCATTCTTTGCAGCATTGCCTGCCATAAAAGTTACACGACTTGAATAACTTCCCAGATCAACAGGCGTTAATAAAGTATCGGCAGCAACAACAAAAATTTTATCCATTGATATTCCTAAAACTTCAGCAACCATCATTGCTAACATGGTATCACTACCCTGACCAATATCGCTTGCACCTGATGTAATTAATACTCTTCCATCAAAATCTACTTTCAAATGAACAACAGATTGAGGTAAATCATTTCTAATAATGGGCAATGCACTTCCACTAATAAAAAATCCGCAACCAACACCTAACCCATGTCCATAATTTAATTTGCCATATTTATTTTTCCATTGCGATTGTTCCATCACTTTCATCAACGATTCTTTACTT
>CAILAF010000555.1 GCA_903832075.1 uncultured Chitinophagaceae bacterium | reverse complement strand
TGGTATTTCTACTGCAAGAGGTGCAACGCCTTCCTCTTCATCTATTCAAAATACCAGCAATGTAATGAGTGTTCCGGATCAAATGATGATTCGCGCAGGACTAAATTATATGGTAAATGATTTTACATTTTCTGCTGGTGTACGTGATGAATGCTTGCCGGTAAATGATTTGATTGGCAGCAGCAATGGTTTCAGGAGACCGGGCTATATTGTTTCTTTCGAACCTGGCATCACTTATACAAAAGGGAAAATAAATTTTTATGCCTATGTGCCTGTAGCTGTTACAAGAAACAGAACACAAAGTGTACCGGATCAGATTACTACAAAATTAACCGGTAAATATACCCAAGGAGATGCTGCTTTTGCAGACTACACCGTTAATATAGGGATGAATATTAAATTGTAATAACAATTATTTTATTAAAAGAGCGATGTCAAATTTTGATGTCGCTCTTTTTTATTTCACTTCTAAAATATGAAACCCGTAAGGTTCAATAATTAAATATTCTTGATCGAGTCCAACATTAAATGTTTGATTTGTCCAATGATCGAATAATGTTTTTGGCCGCATACCATGTTCTTTAAATGTGTACCAAGTAACATAAGCGGCTTTATTACTGAAGTTAAATAAGCAATACGTTCTTTCACTATTCCATGCCCGCATATAACCTGCCACATGAATATTATGTGGTGTTAACCAGGTAATATTTTTCTTATCTGCTATTATAGATAATTTTTTTCGGATACTAATTAATTTTTGAGTGGATGAAAATATTTTTCCCTCTATTGTTCCAATGTCTTTTCTCTTTTCATTTTTATTCCAATCAATCACAGGTCGATGCATCCATCTGTTATCATAACTTTTTCCTGCATCATTCAAATAACTGTAATCATTCGTGTAGCCCACTTCATCTCCGTAAAATATCATTGGTACACCGCCAATTAAAAAACTATGCGCCTGCATCATGATGATTTTTTGAATAGATAATTCAATATCATATTCGTCATTTTCACTCAATGCTTTTTCTAATCCGCATAAAGATGCCAATGAACCACTAATACGTGCATCTTGTGTTTTAGGATTTACGCCAAACAATGCACCTTTTGCAGGAGAGCCGGGAAATTCACCGGAGAAATAATCTTTTAAAAATTTTCTGTGTTCATACGAACTAAATCCAACACGCTGGATCATATAATCATCATAACCCAAACCAATATCATCATGACAACGTGTGTAAGTAATCCATGATGTGCCATAAGGTTTTCGCAAAATTTCTTCCTGTGCATAAAGCATTACTCTTGTATCGCCTGTTGCTATTGCATCCCATTGCAAAGCCATATGTGTGGCGTTGTAAGCGAAATCACATTCTTTAGCAGTAAATCTTCCTTCACCAAAATATTTCATAATTTCTTTTGGTGCAACAATCGCTTCGCCCAACAATGCCATTCCCGGTGTTGCAGTTTGTACACAATGTTTTATTAATCGTAAAATCGTATGTGCTTCCGGTAAATTTTGACTCGTTGTTCCTAATTGCTTCCAAATAAATGCAGGTGCATCAATTCGTAAAATATCAACGCCCAAATTGGAATAAAAGAAAATGGTATCCAACATTTCAATAAATACAGCGGGATTAGAATAATTTAAATCCCATTGATAATTATGAAACACTGTCATCACCCATTTATTGATTTCTTTTACATAAGTAAAATTGCCCGGTGCTGTTTCAGGAAAAATATCAGGCATTGATTTATCAAATTCATCGGGTAATCTTCTGTCATCAAACATGTAAAAATATTCTTGATATTTTTTATCGCCTTGTCTTGCTTTATTCGCCCATTCGTGATGATGTGATGTATGATTTAAAACAATATCCAACATTAGATACATGTTCTCATCATTCATTTTATTTTGGATGATTTGTAAATCATTCAATGTTCCAAAATGTTCATTCACTTTTCTAAAATCAGAAACTGCATAGCCGCCATCGCTTTCTTCTTGCGGGCTTTCGAAGATGGGCATCAAGTGTAAAAGGTTTACGCCAAGTTCTTTAAAATAATTTAATTTATCATTCAGGTCAATCAGCTTACCACAAAAGCGATCAACGTATAAACTCATTCCAGTTATCTCATTACTTAAAAACCAATTTTGTTCTTTATTAATATCTTTCTTTTTTAAAATAGCAGATCTGTTTTGATAAGCATTGATAATGGTTTCAATTACTTGTTTAAAAGTTTCTTTAGCATTTAAATGTTGCTTATACAATTGCATATACAATTCGTAAATAGTATATGCATTGGCTAAAAAACGCGTATAAAAAAGATTATCTTTTTTAGCGACATCAATTTTTTTCGCCAATAAAAGTTCGTTCACCTGTTCATGTATATCCGTACTATACATAATTATTTTATTTGAAGATGTCGTTGCTTAAATGTTTAAATGCTTCCATCGCACCTAAATACTCACAAGTTCTTGCACCGGCTTTATTAGCATTGGTAATAATTTTTTTCCAATCATTCAATGATAGGGTTTGTATTTCCTTGAAACTTTTTTTACTAAGTTGATATAATGCTGCACCAACAAATGCATCACCGGCGCCGGTTGTATCAACAGGTGAAACAGCAATGCTTGGAATGATATGAGTTTGATGATCGAATCCTAGCATGGTTCCTTCCTTACCAAGTGTAATGGCAAAAACCGCTTTTGTTTTTTCTAATAAAATATTTGATGCATCGGTTAAAGTAGCAGCACCGGTAATAAGCAATGCTTCTTCATCACTTACTTTAAAAAAATTACAGCATGTTAAAAAATTCCATGATTGATCAATAAATGTTTGGGTATTGTTCTTAAATAATAAGTGTCTGTAATTAGGATCGAAACTGATGAAAATATTATTCAATAAAGCTTTTTGCATTAATCCCTGATAAGCAGTTTGCAAAGGGCCAGGTAAAAAACCTGTTGCTGAGCCAAAATGGATAATAGAAAATTCTTCGAGTGCAATATCTTCAACTTCTTGTCTGTTTAATTGACCATCTGCGCCGCGATTAAAATAAAAATCTCTTTCACCATCTTCCATTAAAGAAACAAAAGCAAGCGTAGTAAAATAGTCATTGTCTTGTAATATCCATTTTGTTGATACGCCAAACTCTTCCATTACTTCAATCAATTGTTTACCAAAAGGATCATTGCCCACTTTCGCAGCTAATTCAACGGTGCCGCCTAATGCAGCAATAGCAGCAGCTACATTAGTTGGCGCTCCACCGGGCTTTTTTAAAAAATTATTTCCTGTTGATAATGATTTGCCTTTATCGGTACATATCATATCAATCAATGCCTCTCCAATACATAATACTTTATCGCTCATAAAATTTATATTAATGATTAATGTGCACCACCTAATGGTACACTTACTTCATCAGTTGATTTTGTTGTTTTAATTAAAAGTGTTGCTGAAGCAGCAATCAATAAAAATATTCCTGCGAACGTTATTGCATAGCCGGAATTATTGCTTAGGAAATTCTTTAAGATATATCCGAATGTTATGTTTTGTAATATCATTGGAATTACGATCATCATATTAATGATGCCCATATAAACACCATATCTTTCTTTCGGAATATTTCCAATCACCATTAAATATGGAACGCCCATCATACTTGCCCATGCAATACCAAAGCCTGTCATTGGTGCAAAGAGAAAATATTTATTTTCAATATGCGGAAAGATGAGTAATCCAACACCGGCTAATATCAAGCAAGAAGTATGCACCCATTTAGCACTATATTTTTTTGCTAATACAACTAATCCAAATGCAGATAAAAATGTTGCAATGTTATACCAGCCGTTTACAAGTCCGGTCCATCCAACCGCTTCTTCATACAAAATTTTATTTCCATTCGGTGTTGTATGCCAAACAGATTGTGCAATACTTTTTGATGCATTCTGCCAATAACAAAATAATGCATACCACTGAAATAAATACACCAAAGCTAATTGCCACATAACTCTTGGCATATCTTTTATAGCATGAATGATTTCAATGAATGGTGCCGTAATACTTTTTTTATTGGCTCTTAATTTTATTAACTCTTCTTCTGTTGGTGGAATTTCGGGTGTTGTTCTAATTGACCATAATACGGATGAGATAGAACAAATTGATCCTAAGAAAAAAGAACCGAATACCCAATATGGAATTTTACCAGCGCCTTCCGGAATATATTTTTGAAAAATAAATAATGAAACATTTGCTAATGTGATGCCTAATCCTGTAAAAAAACTTTGCGTTAAAAAACCTGTTGCATGTTGATTGGATGGAAGTTTATCTGCAATAAATGCTCGATAAGGTTCCATTGCTGTATTATTTCCTGCATCTAAAATCCATAATAATCCGGCTGCCATCCATAAACTGCTGCTGAATGGAAAGAAAAATAAAGTGATACTGCACAATAATGCACCAATAAAAAAATAAGGTTTTCTTCTTCCAAATTTTGGATGCCAGGTTCTATCACTCAAAACACCAATTACAGGTTGAATTAATAATCCTGTTACTGGTCCGGCTAAATTTAATAATGGAATTTGATCAGGGCTGGCACCTAGAAAATCGTAGATCGGATTTACTGCACTTTGCTGTAAGCCAAAGCTGTATTGAATTCCAAAGAAACCAACATTCATGTTGATGATCTGCAAAAAAGAGAGTCTTGGCTTGGGGAAAGTCATAAGCAAACGTTGATGATTAAAGATAATCACACAAGAATGCATGACAAAAAAAATGCTTCAATTGCAATCGTTTGCGGTTTACATCTTTTTAAATTAATCGGTCAAATGGCGTTTAAACAGCCCCTTTATTTAGTTTGATACACTAATGTATAATTTCAACTATTTTTACCTGATAACTTTATGTTATAAACAATAAAAATATTTCATGTTATACTCAATGACTGGTTACGGAAGAGCAGAACAAACCATCGGTGATAAAACATTTTTGGTAGAGATGCGTTCATTAAACGGAAAGCAATTTGATCTTCGTTTACAAATACCTTCTTTATTAAAGCCATTTGAATTTGAAGTTCGAAATATGTTGAATGCAGGATTGGAACGGGGTAGTGTTGAATGCTTAATATCTATTAAACAAAATGGCGCGGTAAAACCTGTAACTATTAATAACGATTTATTAAAAGCATATTATCAATCAGTCACACAAATCGCCAAAGAATTAGGCGCTGATACAGATAACTTATTAGCAGCCATTTTACGTTTGCCTGAAGTGGTTGTTAATTCAACTGAATTGTTGAAAGATGATGAATGGAAACAGTTTGCCATTGTTTTACAAAATGCGATTGATGATTTGAATGAACACAGAAAAGATGAAGGCAAATCTTTAGAAGCCGATTTGCTGCAAAGGCTTGCCAATATTGAAGTTCAGCAAAAAGAAATTGTTGTGTTAGAACCATTGCGCAGAGGAAGGATAAAAGATGGATTAGTAAAATTATTAGAAGAAAATGTGGGCAAAGAAAATTATGATACCAATAGATTAGAACAAGAACTTATTTTTTATATAGAAAAAATTGATATTAGTGAAGAACAGGTTCGTTTAAAGAATCATTGTGATTATTTTCGTTCTATCTTAAATGAAAAAGAAAAAAGCAAAGGGAAAAAATTGTCTTTTATTTTGCAGGAATTTGGAAGAGAAATTAATACTACCGGTTCAAAAGCTTACGACACGCAGATTCAAAAATGTGTGGTGTTGATGAAAGATGAATTAGAAAAAGCAAAAGAACAAGTATTGAATGTTTTATAAAATTGTTTGAATGAAATCGTTGATTTTTATTTTGGGCGTTAGTTGTTTATTTATTTCATGCAATACTTTAGATGTGTATGAAAAAGCAATCAATTTCCCTTCTCACGAATGGAGTGGAAAAGAAAAACCATCTTTTAATTTTCAGATTACTGATACTTCAGCATCGTACAATATTTATTTTGTTATCAGACATGAAGATGCATATCATTTTAAAAATATCTGGCTTAATATTTTGGTAAAAGACCCGGATTCTTCTTATAACATCAACCGGGAATTTATTTTAGCCGATAATACTAAATGGCTGGGAACAGGAATGGATGATATAATCCAACAGCGAATTCTTTTTAATACTGTTCCTGTGCATTTAAAAAAAGGAAATTATAATTTTGTTTTACAACAGATAATGCGTGAAGACCCTTTGCCATTTGTACTTTCCGCCGGCATTCGTGTAGAAAAAAATAAGTAATGCAATTCTTTCAAAAAAATAAATTATCTATTGTTACCATCGTCTATTGGTTTTTATTGGCCTATATTATTGCAGCATTGTTTTGGTGGTTCATTGCATTGAATAAACAAAATAAAATAATGACAGGATTGCGTACCGAGCAATTAAAAAAAGATGATGTATCTTATTTTTCCAAGATTGAAAAAATTTCAGAAGAAGAAAGCAGAAAGACTGCACAGTATTTAGGTGAAGGCTTAATTTTTTTAATATTAATATTGATAGGTGCATTATTTGTTTATCGTTCTGTTCGCAGACAAATAAGGTTATCGCAGCAACAGCAAAATTTTATGATGGCTGTTACCCATGAATTAAAAACACCTATTGCAGTTGCCAAGTTAAATTTAGAAACATTACAAAAACGGAAATTAGAAATTGACCAGCAGCAAAAATTAATTACAAGCACGTTGCATGAAACTGAAAGATTAAACTCATTGTGCAATAATATTTTGTTAGCGGCTCAGTTAGATGCTTATAATTATGTTTCATATAAAGCAGATATTAATTTCAGTAAATTGATTCAATCAGGCGTTGAAGAATTTGCATCGCGTTATGCAAATAGGAAAATGAATGCTGAAATACAAAATGAGATTCATATTAATGGGGAACAATTATTATTGCAAATGTTATTGAGTAATTTAATAGAAAATGCGATTAAATATTCTCCAAAAGAATCTGACATAAAAATTAAATTGCAGCAATTGCAAAATACAATTGAATTGCAGGTAATTGATGAAGGTTCAGGGATTACTGATGCTGAAAAGAAAAAAATTTTTAAAAAATTTTATCGGATTGGTAATGAAAATGTTCGCAAAGCAAAAGGAACAGGATTAGGTTTGTATTTATGCAGCAAAATTGCCGAACAACATAATGGCAATATTATTGTCACTGATAATATTCCACAAGGAAGTATTTTTACAATTACATTTAATGTGTGATGAAAGAAAATTCAAAAGCAAATATTTTATTAGTAGAAGATGAAGAGAATCTTCATGAAACGCTGAAGTTGAATTTGGAAATGGAAGGATATGAAGTTACTTCTGCATTTACCGGAACAGCTGCATTGAAAGCAGTTGCAAATGAATATTTTGATTTGATCATATTAGATATCATGCTTCCTGAGATAGATGGAATTAGTGTTGCTGAAACAGTTCGTGTTAATAATAATCAAGTTCCTATTTTAATGTTAAGTGCCAGAAATTCAAGTGCAGACAGGGTTTTGGGATTGAAGAAAGGCGCAGATGACTATTTAACCAAACCATTTAATTTGGAAGAATTATTATTACGAGTTGATAAATTGATTGAAAAAAATAAAAGATTATTGGTTAAAGAAGTGATTGGCAGTGTGTATGAATTTGAAAATAATGTAATTGATTTTGATGCACAAATAGCAAACATTTATAACGGCAAGAAAGTTGAACTGAGTAAGAAAGAAACAATGTTATTAAAATTGCTGATTGAAAATAAAGGCAATGTTGTAACCAGAGAAAAAATATTACAAATTGTTTGGGGTTATAATGTTTATCCAACAACCAGAACCATTGATAATTTTATTTTAAACTTTCGTAAATATTTTGAAATAGATAGCCGTAATCCCAAACATTTTCATTCAGTGCGTGGTGTTGGTTATAAGTACACCGATTAAGTTAGTGATTCTAATTGCTTAAAAATTTCTTCTTTATTAATTGTTGAAATAGGAGAGTACAATGCTTCATTGCATTGTTGAATAATATTTTCACCTGTTTCTTTTTTAATAATATTCTCTTTGATAAGTTCTTGAATGAATTGTTTTGCTTTGGTGAAAAATACTTTATCTGTTTCACTCGTTAATAGTTCATTTAATTTATCATGATGATTCAATTCAACTTCTTTTGGTGATTCTTCAATAACTAAAGCAATATTTTTTAGTTCATTATCTTTTTGTTCATTGATTATTTCCTCTTTTGATTTTCCATACTTTAACCACCAACCAAATGCAACCATCAATGCAATTATTCCTATAATCCAGATGTATTTTTTGTTGGTAACATCTTCGGATACTTTACTAAAATCAATATTATTTTTTAATGCGGGAGCCACATTAATTTCAATCGAATCAGAATAAACAGTTTTATATTGATGTTCATCTGCATCAAAATAATTAAATGCAATAGACGGAATTTTTATTTTTCCTTTTTGTTTGGCAATAAAAGGAATAATAAATGTTCTGCTTCCTTCGGCAGGAAATAAAAGTTTATTTACATCATCTTTGCTGCTTACATCAAAATGCTCTGTATTAGACGGCCATTGAATTGCAGGGCATTCAACACTTTGAAAGTTACCGGTTCCCTGAATAGAAATTTGTAAACTGTTATTATCTTCTGCTGTATCAATTTGTTTTAATACAGTTGTATTGATATTAAATTTTCCAATAGCAATATTAGTATCTTTTGTTTTTGCATTTACAGGTAAAGCATTTATATGAATGCTCATTGGTTGATTACTAATTGTCACTTTTTGAATAGTGCCATTACCAAGTAATGCTTCACGTTCGTTATTAAAAAAAGTAACTTCATTTTCAACAGAAGTAATATCCAATTTCAATTCGCCTGTTTGTAATGGAATTAATTGCAATTTGCGAACAACATAAACTCTGTAATTTTTTCCGTCTATTTTTTCAACATGTGGAGAGCCATCTCCTTCGGTCATTTCATAAACCGTACACCCGCTGAATGCAGGTTGCTTCACCACTTTTGATTGAGAATGTAAACGTGTATATAATTTATAAGTTACTAATATCGGTTCACCAACAAAGCAAGTTTGTTTGTTGGCAATCACTTTTACAAATAAATTGTTTTTGATTTTTGTTTGAGGATTTTCACCAGGTTTTAAAATAGATGCTTTATCAATCTCGTCTTCTCCTAACAAATCTTCCTGTAAAATATTTCCGGGTAATTGCAAACTGTTTGATGGTGCTGATACACCAGCAATATGCGCCGTATTTTTTACACTGATGCTGATACTTTTTGCAATAAGCTTTTTATTGTCAATAACAATAGTTGCTTGCGGAATTTCAATGGTTCCGACAGATAATGGGTGTAATAAAAAAATAAAACTTACTTTTTTTTCAGTCTTTCCATTCATCATTGTTTGCTCGGAAGAATAATTTGGACCAGAAACAATTTTCCATTTTGGAAATAATGGGGGTTCAAAATTTGCATCACTCACGCCGGTTATTTCGTAACTAACTTGTAATACATCTTCTTTCCCAATTACTGTTGCAGCCGGTTTAATATTGAATTGAATTTGTGCTGAAACTATAGTTGTATTCAGCAATAAAACAATGGGCAATAAAAAATAGAATAGCTTTTTATTCATAAACGACGTGCCAAATTTACAAACTAACTACAACGAAGTGGATGAATTGTGGTTAATGATGGGTTAAACATTGTTTCATTTGTGTATGTTTGTTGCAAACAATTTTACATGAGTGTAGAAACTATCATAGATTTTTTAGAACCCATCAGTTTGGCGGAATTATCCAACGACGAAGATTATAAGGATACACAATTGGGCAGGCATATTGCAGTTTATGATGAAACTTTTCCTGATATATCTGCTGCAGATATTGTTTTAGTTGGTTGCGGAGAAATGCGTGGTGCTGGTATGCAATATGAACATTCAAATGCTGCCAATGCTGTGCGTAAATCATTTTATAATTTATTTCATTGGCATAATGATGTTCAAGTTGCAGATGTTGGCAATGTAAAAAAAGGTGCAACCTTGCAAGATTCTTATGCAGCAGTTAAAGCAGTAATTAGCGAATTGATAGAAAATAAAAAAAGAGTGGTAATCATTGGTGGATCGCATGATATAACATTGGCGCAATATGGTGTGTATGTTGCGAATGAAAAAATTATCGAAGCAGCTTGTATTGATGCAAAGATTGATTTGAACATGGATAGTATATTACCATCTGAAAATTTTTTAATGGAAGTATTAACAGGCGAGCCGAATTTTATTCGTCATTATAATCATATCGGTTTTCAAAGTTATTTTGTTCACCCTCACATGTTGGAAACAATTGATAAACTGCGTTTTGATTGTTATCGTGTTGGAAAAGTGAAAGAAAATATTGAAGAGATGGAACCCAATATTCGTAATGCAAATTTATTTTCTTTTGATATTTCTGCCATTCAACATGCACATGCACCGGCCAATATTTCAACACCAAATGGTTTTACCGGAGAAGAAGCTTGTACATTAATGCAATATGCAGGCATGAGCCCAAACATAAGCAGCATAGGCATTTACGGGTATCATGAAGAAAATGATATTCATAATTTGACTGCTACACAAATTGCACAAATGTTATGGTATTTGATGGATGGCATTTATAAAGCCAAACAAGAAACATCTGTTGAAGAAAGAAATAATTTTAATGAATTTCATTTGGTGTTTGCAGATTTTGAAACAGTTTTTTTACAAAGTAAAAGAACTGGCAGATGGTGGATGCAAACATTGGATGGAAAATTTATTGCTTGCAGCAAAACAGATTATGTATTAGCAAGTAATAATGAAATTCCTGAAAGATGGATGCGTAATGCAGAGAGAAATTAATTAATGTGCAGATTTGTAAATGTGCAAATGAAAAAAAAGTCCGAATAATTTATTCGGACTTTTTTTATTAATGAATATTTTCTATTACCAAATATGTGTTCTTGTTTCAGGCGCTTTATACATTTTATCTCCCGGTTGAATATTAAATGCTGCATACCATGCATCAATATTTGTAATTGGTGCATTTGCACGATGACTGCCCGGAGAATGCGGATCTGTTTTAATTAATTGTGCTTCTGTATCGGG
>CAILAF010000554.1 GCA_903832075.1 uncultured Chitinophagaceae bacterium | reverse complement strand
TATTCCTCAGTTTGATATATATATTGATTTTGGAGCAGAAGGATTAAGAGAAAAAAATGGTAAACGGTTTAAAGATAATTTGGATTCTTTGAGTAATGATTTATCTGATTTATTTAAAGATCATTCAGTTGCAGAATATAAAAAAATATTACAAGAAGGGTATAGAAATGAAGAAAGATATTATCTCTTACAAAAGAATATTTCTTATCTACAATATCAAGAGTTAAAAAAATTTCCATTAGTAAGATTAGGCAAAAACAAAAGTGGGTTTATTGCTGATAATGAAAGTATAAGATTGAATCCGTATAACCTTTTAGCATACAGAACGATTGGATTAGATAGAGTAAATGCTCAAAAAATTGGTTTGGAATTAATGTATGATAGCGTTTTAAAAGGAAGAGACGGCAATAGATTAGTACGCTATATTGCAGGCGGAGTAAGCATTCCAATTGAAGGTGGCTTAGAAACTGAAGCCGAAAATGGAAAAGATATTGTTACCACATTAGACGTGTTTGTTCAGGAAGTCACTGAAAATGCATTAATGAAAATGATGATGGGTAATGATGCCGAACATGGTTGTGCTATTGTAATGGAAACAAAAACCGGAAAGATAAAAGCAATTGCCAATTTAGGTAAACGTGATGATGGTAATTATTGGGAAGATTATAATTATGCAATTAATCCATCAGAGCCGGGTTCGACTTTTAAATTGGCTACGATTATTTCTTTATTGGAAGATAAAAAAATTACACTCAACAATATTGTGAATTTAGAAGGTGGTAAATGGAATATCAATAATCAAACGGTTTTTGATAGTGAACAACATGGAAGATATGAAGTAACAGCAAAAGAAGCATTTGAATTGAGTAGTAATGTTGGAATGGCAAAGTTGGTTTATAATAGTTATAGTAATAATCCTAATCAATTCATTCGTCATCTGCATCAATTGCATTTAGATTCTATCACAGGTATTGATTTAGTTGGTGAGAGAAATTCGGTGATATATAAACCCGGTAGTAAAAATTGGAGTGCTACTACTTTACCATGGATGGCATTTGGATACAACATTGAAATAACTCCATTGCAAACAATAACATTATACAATGCGATTGCGAACAATGGAAGAATGATGAAACCCTATTTGGTAACAGCAATTAAAGAACAAAGCGAAATTGTTGATGCGCTTGGACCAAAAGTAATAGATGAAAAAATTTGTTCTGATGCAACATTGAAACAAACCAAAGAATGTTTGGAAGGTGTTTGTACTGAAGGAACAGCAAGAAATGTCTTCAAAAATTCAATGTACAAAGTTGCAGGTAAAACCGGAACTGCATTGGTTGCAAATGGTAACAGAGGTTATACTGATGAAATTTATCAAGCTTCATTTGCCGGATATTTCCCCGCTGATAATCCTCAATATACTTGTTTAGTAGTAATAAAAAATAAACCTCACGCCTTGAAGCGTCATGGTGCAGACGTTGCTGCGCCTGTGTTTAAAGAGATTGCAGATAGGTTGTATGCACGTTTTGTTCGAGAATCAAATTATGCAAACATTTCATCTTCGAAAAAAGACAGTAGTAATTTTTCTTACACAGGCTCAAAGTATGATGTGAAAGAAATTATGAAAAAAATAAAAATCAATTATAAAGATTCTACTGCGTTGTTGAATGATTGGTCGGTGCTTAATGGAAATGATTCAAGCATTGCTATGAAGAATAAAATTATCAATCTTAATACAATGCCGGCATTAAAAGGAATGGGGTTAAAAGATGTTGTGTATTTGTGCGAATCAATAGGATTGAAATTAAATATTAAAGGAAAAGGAAGAGTGGTGAATCAATCAATTTCAGAAGGGCAAGCCATTTCAAGAGGACAACAAATAAATATAGAATTCAATTAATAGTGAAACAACTGCAAAACATATTATACAAAGTTCATTTGAAGGAAGTGCATGGGAGCACTAATCTTGCTGTGAAAGATATTCAGATTGATTCACGCAAAGTTTCAAAAGATTCTGTATTTGTTGCCATTCGTGGTGAACAAGTTGATGGACATAAATTTATTGATAAGGCAATTGAATTAGGTGCCGTTGTTATTGTTTGCGAAACATTACCAACAAAACTAAATGATGCAATTACTTATTTACAAGTAAATAATTCGCACGAAGCTGTTGCTTACATGGCACATAATTTTTATGATGAACCATCTGCAAAAATAAAATTAGTTGGTGTTACCGGTACTAATGGTAAAACAACAATTGCAACGGTTCTCTTTAAATTATTTTCTCAGTTAGGTTATACATGTGGTTTAATAAGTACCGTTCAAAATCAAGTAGCGGAAGAAATAATTCCAGCAACACATACAACACCTGATGCGGTTAGCTTAAATGCATTGTTGAAACACATGCTGGATAAGGGTTGTACGCATGTGTTTATGGAATGCAGCAGTCATGCTATTCATCAGCATCGGATAACCGGATTAAATTTTGCCGGAGCAATTTTCAGTAACATCACTCACGATCATTTAGATTATCACAAAACTTTTGAGGAATACATAAAAGTAAAAAAATCTTTTTTCGATTCATTGTCGTCATCTGCATTTGCAATTTCTAATCGCGATGATAAACGTGGCGAAGTAATGTTGCAAAATACGCATGCCAAGAAATTTTATTACAGTTTAAAAACAGTAGCTGAGTTTAAAGGGAAAATTTTAGACAATGCATTAACCGGTTTACAAATGATGGTTAACAATATTGAAGTTCATTTTAGATTAATTGGTGAATTCAATGCGTATAATTTATTAGCAGTTTATGGTGCAGCCATTTGTTTGGGAGAAAAGAGTGATGAAGTTTTAACTGCATTGAGTTTATTAAACGGTGCTGAAGGAAGATTTGATTATATGATCAGTAATCAATTTGTCATCGGAATTATTGATTACGCGCATACGCCCGATGCATTGCAGAATGTTTTATTAACGATAAAAAAATTAAGAAAAGGTCACGAGCAAGTGATCACAGTTGTGGGATGTGGCGGTGATAGAGATAAAACAAAAAGACCCATCATGGCGCAAACCGCATGTGACTTGAGTGATAGAGTAATTCTTACAAGCGATAATCCAAGAACAGAAGATCCAAATGTTATATTAAATGATATGCAAGTTGGATTAACAAGTGCTGCAAAAAGAAAATACATATCAATCGCTGACAGGAAAGAAGCAATTAAAACAGCTGTAAGTTTTGCCAAGAGTGAAGATATAATTCTAGTTGCAGGAAAAGGACATGAAAAATATCAAGACATTAATGGAACGAAGTTTCCATTTGATGATAAAGAAGTTTTAAAAGAAATGTTTGACTTATTAAATAGATGACAGAAAATAGATGACTGATGACAGAAGTTGAAAACTGTCATCTGTCTCAGTCACCTAAAAACTATTGTATGCTATATTATTTATTTACATGGCTGAAACAACATTACAACATTCCTGGCGCAGGATTGTTTCAGTATCTCACTTTCAGAATTGCAATAGCAATTTTATTATCGTTAGTGATTGCAACTGTTTATGGCAAACGAATTATTTTATTCTTACAGAAAAAACAAATTGGTGAAAGTGTTAGAGACTTGGGGTTAGAGGGTCAAATGCAAAAGAAAGGCACACCAACAATGGGAGGAATAATTATTCTTTTAAGTATTTTAATTCCAACATTATTGTTTGCCAACTTAGACAAAGTGTATATAAGATTAATGGTTTTATGTACTGTTTGGTTAGGTGTTATTGGATTCTTAGATGATTATTTTAAAATTAGGGCAAGAAGAAATGCACAGCAAAAAGGTGAATCATATAAAAAGAAAGATAGTGATGGATTAGCAGGTGTATCAAAAATTATTGGTCAAGTTGGCTTAGGAATTATTATTGGTGTTACATTATATTTTAGTAATGCAGTTACTGTTGAAAGAGAAGTGTACTCTAATGATGCAAAGGTTTCTTTGCAGAAAGGTGAAAGATTAGCGAAGGATTCTAATATAACAGTTGTTAAAGATGTTGATGGAATTTCGCATCGTTTTGTAAAAGTAAAAACTCCAATTACTTCTATTCCATTTGTAAAAAATCATGAATTCAATTACAGCAAATTAATTAGTTGGATAGGCAATGGTGCAGAGAAATATACTTGGATCATTTATATATTGATTGTAACATTTATTATTACTGCTGTTTCAAACGGTGCAAATATTACCGATGGTTTAGATGGATTAGCTGCAGGAGTTAGTGCAATAATTGGTGCAGCATTAGGTGTATTTATTTATGTAAGTGGTAACATTCGTTTTGCAGAATATTTGAACATCATGTTCATTCCAAATTTAGGTGAGCTTTCCATTTTTGTTGGTGCATTTGTTGGTGCATGTATCGGCTTCTTATGGTACAATGCTTATCCGGCGCAGGTTTTCATGGGTGATACTGGAAGTTTGGCATTGGGTGGCATCATTGCATCGCTTGCCATTATTGTTCGTAAAGAATTATTGATTCCTATTTTTTGCGGTGTGTTTTTGATAGAAAATTTAAGTGTAATAATTCAAGTGAGTTATGTCAAATACACAAAGAAAAAATATGGTGAAGGAAAAAGAGTTTTTTTACTGAGTCCGTTGCATCATCAT